>NZ_DAINST010000063.1:0-19578 GCF_036741115.1 Dietzia sp. | reverse complement strand
CAGCAGATCCGCGCCGGCCTCGAGGCCGTCTACCTCTCCGGCTGGCAGGTCGCCGGCGATGCGAACCTCTCGGGCCACACCTACCCGGACCAGTCGCTGTACCCGGCGAACTCGGTGCCGAACGTGGTTCGCCGCATCAACAACGCGCTCCTCCGCGCCGACGAAATCTCCCGCATCGAGGGCGACACGTCCGTCGAGAACTGGCTTGCCCCGATCGTCGCGGACGCCGAGGCCGGCTTCGGTGGCGCACTCAACGCCTACGAGCTCCAGAAGGCCATGATCGGCGCGGGCGCCGCCGGCGTCCACTGGGAGGACCAGCTCGCTTCGGAGAAGAAGTGCGGCCACCTTGGTGGCAAGGTGCTCATCCCCACCCAGCAGCACATCCGCACCCTCACCTCGGCCCGCCTCGCGGCCGACGTCGCGAACGTGCCGTCCGTGATCATCGCGCGTACCGACGCCGAGGCCGCGACCCTCATCACCTCCGATGCGGACGATCGTGACAAGGAGTTCATCACCGGCGAGCGCACCGCCGAGGGCTTCTACAACGTCAAGAACGGCATCGAGCCCTGCATCGCCCGTGCGAAGGCGTACGCCCCGTTCGCCGACATGATCTGGATGGAGACCGGCACCCCGGATCTCGAGTACGCCAAGAAGTTCGCCGAGGGCGTCAAGGCCGAGTTCCCGGACCAGCTCCTCGCCTACAACTGCTCGCCGTCCTTCAACTGGAAGGCGAACCTCGACGACGAGACCATCGCCAAGTTCCAGAAGGAGCTCGGCGCGATGGGCTTCAAGTTCCAGTTCATCACCCTCGCGGGCTTCCACACGCTCAACTACAGCATGTTCGATCTGGCCTACGGCTACGCCCGCAACCAGATGACCTCCTTCGTCGAGCTGCAGCAGCGCGAGTTCAAGGCCGCCGAGGAGCGTGGCTTCACCGCCGTCAAGCACCAGCGCGAGGTCGGCGCCGGCTACTTCGACCGCATCGCCACCACGGTCGACCCCGAGAGCTCCACCGTCGCGCTCAAGGGTTCCACCGAGGAGGGCCAGTTCCACTAGGAACAGGCTTTCTCCCCTGACACCGGGGCCGCGCCCTTCCGGGGTGCGGCCCCGCGTGCTATCCGCAACTACCGCTTGCCGGCATCCACCATCTGCAAGGAGACCACCGTCATGACAGAGAACTCCGCGACCCCCGCGGCGGACACCGCGTCCAAGATCACTCGCGTCGGAGTCATCGGCGCTGGCCAGATGGGTGCCGGTATCGCCGAGGTCTGCGCGCGTGCGCAGGTCGACGTGCTCGTCTGGGAGAACACCCGCGAGCTCACCGCGGCCGGCCGCGCCCGCGTCCTCAAGTCCCTCGACCGGGGAGTGTCGAGCGGCAAGATCACCGAGCGCGAGCGCGAGCAGGCGGCGCTGCGCCTCCGGTTCACCACCGAGATCGCCGACTTCGCCGACCGCCAGCTCGTGGTCGAAGCGGTGCTCGAGGACGAGGCCGTCAAGACCGAGCTGTTCCGCGAGCTCGACGAGGTCGTCACCGACCCGGACGCAGTGCTCGCGTCGAACACCTCCTCCATCCCGATCATGAAGCTCGGCATGGTCACGCAGAACCCGCAGCGCGTCATCGGGCTCCACTTCTTCAACCCCGTGCCCGTGCTGCCGCTCGTCGAGCTCATCACGACCCTCGAGACGTCGGAGCAGGTCACCGAGCGCGCGGAGGCGTTCGCGTCGGGGCTGCTCGGCAAGCAGGTCGTGCGCAGCGCAGACCGTTCGGGCTTCGTGGTCAACGCGCTGCTCGTGCCGTACCTGCTCTCCGCGATCCGCATGGCGGAATCGGGATTCGCCACGGTCGAGGACATCGACCAGGCCATGGTCCTCGGCTGCGCGCACCCGATGGGGCCGCTCACGCTCACCGACCTCGTGGGTCTCGACACGGTCAAGTCCATCGCCGACTCGATGTACGCCGAGTTCAAGGAGCCGCTGTACTCGCCGCCGCCCATGCTGCTCCGCATGGTGGAAGCAGGGCGCATCGGGAAGAAGGCCGGCCACGGCTTCTACCGCTACGACAAGGACGGCCGCGTCCTCAAGCCGTCGGGCCAGTAAATCCTCATCTGACGCCGGACGTCCGTATACCCCTCTAGTTTTCCGCTACCTCGGGAGTGTCAATGCCGGGCCACACTGATTCCATAGCGCACCTCGATCACAAGCGCGCGTCGAGCGTCCTCGGGTTCCCGAGGATCGGCCCGCGGCGCGAGCTCAAGCGGGCGCTGGAGAGCTACTGGCACGACGGCTCGCCGCAGGCCGAGTTGCTCGCGGCGGGCCGGCAGATCCAGGAGTCGACGTGGCTCGAGCTGCGGGCGATGGGGCTCACCCAGATCCCGGGCAAGACGTTTTCGTATTACGACCACATTCTCGACGACGCGCTGCTCTTCGGCGCGGTGCCGCACCGGTTCCGGCCGCTCGAGGAGGAGCTCGATCCACTCGACTTCTACTTCGCCATGGCGCGCGGCAAGCCGGAGTACCCGCCGCTGGAGCTGGTCAAGCTCGAGGGGACCACGTACCACTACCGCCAGCCGGAATTCGAGGACACCTCGGTGTTCGGGCTGCGGCCGGACGCTCTGCTCGAGGAGGTCGAGCGCGCGCACGCGCTGGGCATCGAGATCCGCCCGGTCATCACGGGGCCGCTCTCGCTGCTGCTCCTGTCGAAGTCGGCGGAGACGGCCGCGGACAGCTTCCGACCGATCATGCTGCTGAACAAGCTCCTCGACGAGTACGAGAAGCTCCTCGAGGCCCTCGCCCGCGCGGGCGTCGTGTGCGTCCAGTTCGACGAGCCGGCGATGACAATGGACCGCTCCGACTTCGAGATCAAGCGCTTCCGCGAGGCGTATAAGCGGCTCTCGGCCGCCCCGCTGCGCCCGCGCATCCTCGTCACGGGGCCCTACGGCGATTTCGGGCCCGCACTGCCGGCGCTCGCGTCGACGGACGTCGAGGCCGTCGGCCTCGACCTGGTCCGCGGCCTGCACGACGTCGAAGAACTGGCCGCGATCCCGGGCCTCCGCCGCAAGCGCGTGTACGCCGGCGTCATCGACGGGCAGAACATCTGGCGCAACGACAAGTTCGCCACGCTCGACTACCTGATCAAGCTGCGCGACAAGTTCCCCGACCTCGTCGTCTCCACCTCGTCGTCCCTCATGCACGTGCCCTACGACGTGCTGCAGGAGACCGAGCTGCATCCCGCGCTCGACGACACGCTCGCGTTCGCGAAGCAGAAGGTCGCCGAGGTCGTGTCGCTCGCCAACGCGCTCGAGGACGGGCCGACCAAGCGGTGGCGCCGCCTGCCCGAACGGGAGGGCTCCGTTCGTGACGACGTACGCGCGCGAGTCGACGCGGCCCGCGCGGCCCGCCACCCGCGGATGCCCTACGCCGAGCGTTCGGAGCTCCAAGCCGAGCGCCTCCAGCTCCCGGTCCTGCCGACCTCGACGCTCGGCTCCTTCCCGCAGACCCCGCAGATCCGTAGGGCGCGCAAGGACCTCGGCGAGGGCAGGACCACGTACGAGGAGTATTCGGCGTACCTGCGCGAGGAGATCGAGAAGGTCATCCGCCTGCAGGAGGACATCGGACTCGACGTGCTCGTGCACGGCGAGGTCGAACGCAACGACATGGTCCAGTACTTCGCGGAGCTGATGGAGGGCTTCGCCGTCACCACCTATGGCTGGGTCCAGTCCTACGGCAGCCGGTGCGTGCGCCCGCCGATCCTGTTCGGCGACGTGAGCCGGCCGCGGCCCATGACCCTCGAGTGGAATGCGTACGCGCAGACGCTCACGGACAAGCCGGTGCGCGCGACGCTCACAGGGCCCGTGACCATGCTCGCGCGCTCGTTCCGGCGCGAGGACATCGCCGCCGAGGACGTGGCGTACCAGATCGCGCTGGTCGTGCGCGACGAGATCGCTGACCTCGAGAACGAGGGGATGGCGATTGTCCAGGTCGACGAGCCGTCGATCCGCGAGCTCCTGCCGCGGCGCGGCGCGGACCGCGAGTCCTACCTCGCGTGGGCAGTGGACACGTTCAAGTTCGGCACGGAGGAAGCGCGGCCTGACACGCAGATCCACACGCACATGTCGTATTCGAGCCTGCAGGTGATGAAGGAGGCGATCGAGGATCTCGACGCCGACGTCACGTGCATCGTCGCGACCCGCTCGATCGACTGGGTCCTCGACGCGCTCGAGGACCACACGCTGACCAGGCAGGTCGCGCCCGGGGTGTACGAGTCGCGATCGGGTTTCGTGCCCGATATCGACCTGCTCCACCGCAGGCTGCGGCAGGCCGTGGATTCGCTCGGGATCGAGCGCGTGTGGGCGGTGCCCGATGGCGGGCTCAAGACCCGGTACACGTGGCAGCTCGAGCCCTCGCTGCGGAACCTCGTCGCCGCCGCTCGGCGCCTGCGCCGCCGCCACGGGGGGAATTCCTCCGCCTAGCGGCGGGCCGTCTAGACTATGCACAAATACCTAGTTTGAAGGGACCTGCCATGGCAGCCACAGAGGTTCACGAAGGTCACGCTCCTGTGCTCGAGCACCGTGGCCCGCAGATCGAGAAGGCGTACTACCCCGAGTACGCCGATCAGGCGGAGCGGATCTACCCGCTCAACAGCTGGCAGGTCAATTGGGGCTCCGCCATCCTCCTCCTCGGCATGGCCACGCTCGGACTGCCGCTCGCGGCGTTCGCCTACCACCAGGAGAACGGCAGCGTCTCGATGGGCATGTGCATCGCGGCGCTCGTCTTCTGCGTCGTGGTCAACATCGTGGGCCTGGCGATCATCGTCGCAGGGTTCAAGACGCACAAGCGCGACGAAGCGCACTAACGACAGTGACCCCCGCCTTCGCCGAGGCGAGCCCGGCGGACGCTGAGCGAGCCCGCGCGCTCCGCCGCATGAAGATCGTGGCGACCAGCTTTCTGCTGGTCGCCGCGTTCTGTTATGTGCTCTCGCAGATCGCGCTCGCTCGCGATGCAGGCGAGTGGGCCGGCTTCCTCCGCGCGGCCAGCGAAGCGGGCATGGTCGGTGGCCTCGCGGACTGGTTCGCGGTGACGGCGCTCTTCCGTCATCCCCTCGGCATCCCGATCCCGCACACAGCCCTCATTCCGAAGAAGAAGGACCAGCTCGGAGAGTCGCTGGGCGAGTTCGTCGGCGAGAACTTCCTCGATCCCGAGCTCGTGTCCGGCAAGGTCGCGGGCGCCCGTATCCCGGAGCGCGCGGGGGAGTGGCTGCTCGTGCCCGAGAACCGGACCAAGGCGTCCGGGCAGGCGGCGAAGCTGATCCGGGCGGCGCTCGAGGTCCTCAAGGACGAGGATGCCGTGGGCTTGATCGAGCGGACGCTCGTCGCGCGCATCTCCGAGCGCGAGTGGGCGCCCCCGCTCGGCAAGGTGCTCGGCGAAATGGTCGCAGAGGGCCGGCAGGAGCCGGTGGTCCAGCTCCTCGCGGACCGCACGGAATCGTGGGTCCAGCGCAACCCGCAGACCATCGAGCGGTGGGTCACCGAGAAGGCGCCGACGTGGGCGCCGAGCCTGGTCAACGAGCTCGTCGCCGAGCGCGCTTACGACGAGGTGCTCAAGTGGGCGCGGGCCATCCGCGACGACCCGCAGCATTCGGTGCGCGTCGCGCTCAACAACTTCCTCGAGCAGCTCTCGCGGGACCTGCAGTACGACCCCGATTCGATCGCAAGGGTCGAGCGGTTCAAGGACGACCTTCTCGCGCGCCCTGCGACGCGCGAGGCGATCGCGCAGGCCTGGGCCTCGGCGAAGTCCGCGTTTATCGAGGCCACCGAGGACAACTCCTCCGAGCTCCGCGGGAAGCTGGACCAGCTCGCCGGGCGGCTCGGGCAGAATCTCGTCGCCGACTCCCGCATGCGCGCGTCGGTCGAGGGATACCTCGTGCGCACGGCGTCGTTCGTCGCGTCCAACTATGCGGGCGAGATCACGTCGATCATCTCCGAGACCGTCGAGCGCTGGGATTCGGCCGAGGCGAGCCGCAAGATCGAGCTGCTCGCGGGCAAGGACCTGCAGTTCATCCGCATCAACGGCACGGTGGTCGGCGCGCTCGCCGGTGTCGTGATCCACTCGCTCACGCTGCTCATTTTCTAGCGGATTTCCGGCCCCGCCATGCGGTCGATCGTCCCACTATCCCTACATGTGTAAAGCGATTAATGTGAGTCGTATCACCTTTGCTAGCAAAGTGCTTGCAATTGCTAGCAAGCCCCCTTAGCTTGGGGATTGCAGGCATGCGCCGCAGAGCTCGGAACTCGATCCTTGCTCCAAGAATCGGGCGCAGTCGCGGAGAGGAGGTTCGAGTCAACCGTGGCAACTTCACGTCGTTCGGCTGAGAAACCCACCTCTGCGGCGAAGGCCAGTGGTGAGGCGAAGGCCAAGCCGAACAAACCCTCGAAGCCCGCGAAGGACCTCGTGCGCCTCCCCGGTGGGGATGATCCCTCGGCGATCGAGCGCATGGTCGGCCATGCCGCGCAGGACATCGGCTCGTTCATCCGCGCGCAGCGAGAGGCGGCGGAGGTGTCCCTCCGGCAGCTCGCCGAGCGGACGGGCGTCTCGAACCCGTACCTCAGCCAGATCGAGCGCGGACTGCGCAAGCCGTCCGCCGAGGTGCTCGGGCAGATCGCCAAGGGCCTGCGTGTCTCGGCCGAGGTGCTCTACATGCGGGCCGGGATCCTCGAGGACAACCGCGAGGGCACCACGCGGGACGCGCTGGTCACGGCCAGGGAGCTCACCGACAAGCAGCGGATCGTCCTCGTCGAGATTTACGACGCGTTCATCGCAAACAACGGCGTGCACGCGCCTAACGGCCATCCGGATGCCGGCGACGACGCCGCGAGCCCCGAGTCTGTCGATTCGGCCAAGCCCGACGATTCGGCCAAGCCGGTCGCCGATACCGCGGCGGTGCCGCCCCCGCGATCCACCTAGACATTCCCCCCCACAGAACGAAACACCCCGAGAAAAGAACGCAGAAGGAGAACATCATGGCTACCAAGAAGACCACCGCGAAGAAGTCCTCGACCGCCAAGAAGGCCGCCGACAAGGCCTTCGAGGGCCCCCTCGGCCAGGCGCTCGGAGTCGTCCGCACGCCCGTTTACGCCTACATCGGCGCGAACGATCTCGCCATCGAGGCCGCGACGAACGTCGTCACGGGCATCCGTCGCCGCGCCGAGGAGCGTGCGCAGGAGCTCCAGGATCGCGTCTCCGAGGTGCCGGATCGCGTCCAGACCTTTCCCGCGGACGTCCAGGCTCTGCTCGAGAAGTACAAGCCGGAGGAGCTCCGCAAGGTCGCCGAGGCCTACGTCCAGGTCGCGGCCGGCATCTACTCCGGTCTCGCCACCCGCGGCGAGGACGTCGTGACCCGCCTGCGCGCCGAGAACCCGCAGCTCGACGCGGGCCTCAACCGCGCCGGCGAGGCCGTCACCTCCGCCGACGGCCGCATCAACGAGGGCATCGAGCTCGGCGAGGAGGCGCTCGGCACGGTCTCGCGCCAGACCCGTTCGCTCGGCGTGCGCGGCGCGCACAAGGTCTCCGACGCCGCCCACGAGGCCGCCGACAACGTCTCGGATGCCGCCGAGAACGTCTCGGATGCGGTCGAGAAGACCGCTGACCAGGTCTCCGACGCCGCCTTCGAGGCTTCCGACGAGGTCCAGTCGGCCTCCGCCAAGGTCGAGGCGCGCACCGCCAACAAGCCGGCCACCGCCGCGAAGAAGGCGCCGGCCAAGAAGGCCCCCGCGAAGAAGGCGCCGGCCAAGAAGGCCACCACCGCCGCCAAGTCGACCACCGCGACCAAGTCCACCGCGACGAAGGCCACGGCCACCAAGTCGACGGCCGCGAAGAAGACCGCGAACTAAGCAGTCGGGTCGCAGCAGAGCAGTCGGGCTAGACAGCAGAGCGCGGCGTTCGCCCCTCAGGGGGCGGGCGCCGCGCTCGCTTGTGGTTCGAGTGCAGTCGTCCGGATCGGCCCGCCTCCGTAGGATGGAGACAATGAACGAGCTCTTTATCGGAAGCCTCACCACGGGCCTCGACCTGGTCCTCACGATCATCAAGGTCGTGCTCATCGTCTGGGCGCTCGTGGGCGCCCTGCTGTGCGCCCGCGCGGACGCCGGCGCCTTCGTCGCGCACGGCAAATGGAACAAGTGGGGCTGGTTCACCGTATGCCTCGTCTCGGCGGCGGTGTTCGTGCTGTTCAAGCCGTACGGATTCCTCGGGGTCATCGGCGTCGTCGCGGTCGGCGTGTTCTACGCGGATGTTCGCCCCGCCGTCACCACGCGGAGGCGATAGCAGTGGGAGATCACGCGGATATGACGACGGACTTCCCCCTCAGCCGGGCCGAGATGGCCGACAGGATCGACCACACGCTGCTGCGCCCCGAGGCCACCCGGGCGGACGTGTTGGAGGCGGCCGCCGAGGCGGCGGCTCTGGGCGTGCGCACTCTCTGTGTGTCGCCGAACATGCTGCCGGTCTCGGGCGCCAAGGTGCCCGTGGGCACCGTGATCGGCTTCCCCTCGGGCAAGCACCACCCGCTCATCAAGGCGATGGAGGCGCGCATCGCCGTCGATTCGGGGGCCGCGGAGCTCGACATGGTCGTGGACTACTCGGCGATCATCGCGGGGCGGTACGAGGAGATCCTCGGGGAGATCGTCCCCGTGCGGGACGCGGCGCCGCACCCCGTGGTGCTCAAGGTGATCCTCGAGACGGCGGCGATCTACGCCGCCTTCGGCGCCGGGCGCGCCGGCGAGGCGGATGCCGCCGTGGCGCGCGCATGCGAGCTCGCGGCGCAGGCGGGGGCCAACGTCGTCAAGACCTCTACGGGCTTCCACCCGGCAGGAGGGGCCGAGCCGCGGGCCGTGCGCGTGATGGCCGAGGCTGTCGAGCCGACGGGATCCGTGTTGGTCAAGGCCTCGGGTGGCATCTCCACGGCCGCGCGGGCGGTGGAGATGCTCGAGGCCGGCGCGACGCTCATCGGGACGAGCCGCTCGGCCGAGATCCTCGGCGAGTTCCCTACTGGCTGAGGGTGACGTTCTCGCCCTGCAGATCGATGACCAACCCGGCGTCGGTGACGTGGGCGCCGCTGATCGAGACGCCCTCGGGGAGCTCCTTGACCGTCTCCTGGACGAGGCTGATCGTGCCGCCGAGCAGGTCGGACGGCAGGTCCATCCCGAAGATCTGTGCGTTCTGCGGGTCGAGCGAGAGCTCCCCGTTGTCGACGCGCGGCACGAGCTGCGCGTTGGCGATCCCGCCGAGGGAGACGTCGAGCGTCCCGGCGTCGACGTTGGGGGTGATCGACTGGACCGAGGCGAACTGGCTGAGGATGTCCCCGCCGCTGTCGCCCTGCCCTCCATGCGCAACCTCGAGCATCGCATCCGAGCTCAGCGTGGCGGTGCCGGTGAGGGACTGTGCGGTGGCGGAGTTGTCGCCGAGCTCGACATCGCTGAGCTGGACATCGAGCGCGGGGGCCGGCGTGCCGTCGGGCTTCGTGCCTTCCGCGGAAGAGATGTGGACGCCCGAGGCCTTCTTCTCGGCGAAGGTGACCAGCGCGAGGCCGTCGATGTCGGCGTTGGCGGGCGCGCCGATGGACGAGGTCGCGGCGTCGGAGATCTCGGACTGGATCCGATCGCGGAGCATGAACTCGGCCACGACAGCGGCGATCAGGGCGATGATCACGACGACGACGATGCCGCCGAGCAGGCCGGCGAGGACGCCGCGGCCGCCCGAGCGGCGGTTTCCGGAGCGGGGCAGGGTGGCAGTACTCATTGGCCCGATTGTTCCGGATCCAACTCGGTTTCGCCCACTCGGAGGCCGAGATTCCCCTGTGAATCGGGACCTATCGCGGTGCGACGGCGTCCCAGGGGATCGTGAACTGGCATTCCCGCAGGCCTGCGCGCAGCCGTTCGAGCGGCCAGCCCGCCTCGCGCAGCGCCGCGTGGGCGAGGCGCCAACGATGCAGGGGGCCGAAGGAGCCCGCGTGCGCGGCGGAGGCCCAGGCGGCATCGGCGTCGCGGAGTAGCGCGTGGATGGGTTCGCCGGGGACGTTCCGGTGGATGAGCGCCTTGGGTAGGCGCGCGGCGATGCCCGAGGGCACGCGCGCCGCAGGATCGGCAGGGTTCCACGCGGCGGTCAGGGTGCGCGGTCCGCGCGTGCGGTCGGCGGTGATCCACGTGCCGATGCGCCCGGACTCCGAGCTCGTGCCCTCGGCGAGGATCCCGCCGGGCGCGAGGCCCGAGAGCAGGAGATCCCACACGCCGGGGACCTCGGACTCCGGGTACTGGCGCAGCACGTTGGCGGCGCGCACGAGGTGCGGGCGAAGCCCGGCGAGCTCGAAGCCGCCGAGCGCGAACTCGACCCCGTCGCGCGGCGGGAGCACGCGTGCCGGATCGATCTCGAGGCCGACGACTCGGACGTCGGGGCGGATCCTTCGCATCCACCTGGCGAGCTCGACCGTGGTGGCGTGCGAGGCGCCGTAGCCGAGGTCCACGACGAGCGGGCGCTCGGCCGCGGCGAGCACCGAGCGGACCTCCGGGCGGGAGGCGAGCCAGCGATCCTGGCGGCGCAGCCGGTTGAACCCGGTGGTCCCGCGCGTAATGGTGCCGACGGGCACGCCCGAGCGGGCGCGAGCCCCGCCGGGCCCCGCCGTCCTTACTTCCGCCCTCGAATGGCGCACGGCGGCGGTGTGGTGTTCCGCGCCCTACTCGCCCCGGGGCCTACTGGCCCTGCGCCGCGATCCACTCGTCGATGGTGGCGACCTCGGCGTCGTGGGCCTGCTCGAGGTATTCGACGACCATCGCCTCGATCTTCTTGCCGATAAGCGGCACCGACGCGCTGATCCGCCCGCGGGCGACCTCGACCGTCTTCTCGCCCTCGCTGCGCACCGTGAGCGTCCCGGTGACCTTGAGGACGCCACCGAGCGCCCCGCCGCTCGTCACTGCGTTGATTTCGCCGCCCGCGGGCGCCTCGTAGGTCGCGGTGCGCTCGATGGGGAGGTCCCCGGAATGGATCTTCGAGACAAAGGACGGGATGTGCTCGCCGGAAACGACCTGCTCGAACTCGATCTTTACCTGATCCTCGCCGGCCTCGAACGAGGTGATCGAATCCTTCTCGGAGCCCGCCGCGTACATGCGCTTCTGCCAGTAGGCGGCGTCGCTGTAGCACTCCCAGACCTGGTCGACGGAGGCGGACGTGGAGGCGGTGAACTCGAAAGAAGTGGACATGGTCATAACAATAACGGTGCAGCCGGGGCCGCGAGGAAAGTGCGGCGGGCAGGTGGGTGAAGCTACCCTAGGGCGCGTGAATCAACGCCCCTCCGATGCCCCGGTCGTCTCCGAGCTCGCGTCGCTCCCCGGCGTCCGCCTCGTGGAAGCCTAGCCGATGTCCCGGCATACGACACTGCGACTCGGAGGTGCGCCGTCAGCCTTCCTCGAGGCCGAGACGCTCGACGCCGTGGCCGCGTGCGTGCGGCGGCTCGACGAGGCCGGCCTGCCCGTGCTCGTGCTCGGCGGCGGCTCGAACCTCGTGCTCGCCGACGAGGGGGTGGACTTCCACGTCGTCGCCGTGAGTGCCGCGGGCATCGACCTCTCCCCGGAGATCGACGCGGATGACGGCGCAGGTCCGGTTCCGCCCGGGCGCACCGTGGTGCGCGCGGAGGCGGGGGCCGTGTGGGACGAGTTCGTCCGCGCCACCGTGGCCGCCGGGCTCGGCGGGCTCGAGTGCCTGTCGGGCATCCCGGGGTCCGTGGGGGCGACGCCGGTCCAGAACGTCGGGGCCTACGGGGTCGAGGTCGCGCAGGTGCTGCGGCGCGTACGCGTGCTCGACCGCGAGACTGGCGCGGACGAGTGGCTGCTGCCGGCCGAGCTCGGGCTCGAGTACCGGACGTCGAAGCTCAAGGGGAGCGACCGCGGCGTGGTGCTCGCCGTGGAATTCCTTCTCCACTCCGATGGGCTGTCCGAGCCGATCGCGTACCGCGAGCTCGCCGCGCGCCTCGAGGTTTCGCAGGGGGAGCGCGTGGCCGCGGCCGCCGCGCGCGAGGTCGTGCTCGGCCTGCGCGCGGGCAAGGGCATGGTGCTCGACCCCGCGGATCATGACACGTGGAGCGCAGGGTCCTTCTTCACCAACCCCGTGGTCACCGAGGACGAGATCGACACGGTGCGCGCGAAGGTCGCCGCGCGGATCGGGAAGGACGTCGCCGAATCCATGCCCGCGTTCCCCGCGCCCGGCGGGGTCAAGCTCTCGGCCGGGTGGCTCATCGAGCGGGCCGGTTTCGGCAAGGGCTTTCCCGGCTCGGGTGCGCCCGTGCGGCTATCGACGAAGCACACGCTGGCGCTCACCAACCGCGGTTCGGCGCGGACCTCCGACCTCGCCGCGCTCGCGCGCGAGGTGCGTTCCGGGGTCGAGGCCGCGTTCGGTGTGCGCCTACACCCGGAGCCCGTGTGGGTGGGCTGCTCGATCGACGGCTAGATACGGGTGCGGCCCACGTGCCGCCGACCTGTCACACTGGAGCGATAAGTATCTGGAAACTCGGCTCTGGTAATTCCGGACCGACCGTGACCACCCGCCCGAAGGATTCGTAGATGTTGGATGCGCTGGCCTACCCGGTCTCGCTGGTGATGAAATTCTGGCACTGGCTGCTCAGCCTCGTGGTGCCCGGCGATTCGGGGATCGCGTGGGTCGGCTCGATCCTCCTGCTCGTCGTGACGGTCCGGCTCATCCTCCTGCGCCCGATGTGGGTGCAGATGTTCTCGATGCGCAAGATGGCGACACTCACGCCGGAGCTAAAGCGAGTCCAGAAGGAATTCAAGGACGACAAGGCCAAGCAGGCCGAGGAGATGCAGCGCATCTACTCGGAAGCGCAGGTCAACCCGCTGTCGGGCTGCCTGCCGATGCTCGTCCAGATCCCCGTCTTCCTCGGGCTCTACCACACGCTTATCGGGTTCACCCCGCAGGGAATGTCCATCGCCGAGGCCGCGCAGCAGTCGAACGGCGCCTTCGGCCCGGACCAGGTCTCGCAGTTCCACGCCGCGCAGTTCCTCGGCGTCCCGCTCGCCGCGTACATCCGCATCCCGCAGGAGCAGCTCGCCTCGCTCACCGGCGGAGACGCGAGCAAGACCGGGCTGCTCGTCATGTGCGTGATCCTCTTCGCCCTCGCCGGCATCGCCACGTGGATCAACATGCGCAACTCGATGAACCGCCAGAAGCGGGCGCGCGAGATCGCGGCCGAGGAGGAGCGGCTCATCGAGGAGACCGAGCGCGCGGGCGGCCCGGTCGTCGACGGCGAGGTCGTGGCGATCGACGGGGACGAGTCGAAGGCCCAGTCCGCGGCGAAGAAGGCCGCGGAGGACGCCGAGGCGAAGGCGAAGAAGAAGGCCGAGGAGCCCGAGGTCCCCGATTTCGCCCAGGCGCTCTCGGAGTCGATGAACTCCTCGATGAAGATCATGATGTACATCTTCCCGATCTTCCCCCTGGTCGGCGCGTTCCTGTTCAACTTCCCCATCGCGATCGGCATCTACTTCCTGCTCAACAACTGCTGGACCGCGGTGCAGTCGCACATGTTCCTCAACCGCCTCGAAAAGCTCCTGCCCACCGGCGGCCAGGCCGGCCTGCCGCCGTCGGCGTTCATGTAGGCCGGCGTTCATCCAGAACCTGCAGCCCGTGTAGCTCTCCCACCCTTGACGGCGAACGCCGCCGTGCCTAGAGTCGTCGCCGTATCAGACGCCGGGCACGGCGGCTTTCGCGCGTAATGGCGCGGGCCGAGGGGCTGCGGCGTTCCCCCCGGCCAGAGGAGTTCGGTCCACGGTGCATGCCTAGGTGTTGAGTCCTTCGCCCCTTTTCGCGGGCGACCCTTCTCTACACCTCTCGGGCGCACACGTGTCTACCCAGCGATCGACCCTCAGGACCTCCATTTCCTGTATCGGCCTCGCCTACGCGCACCCGGATCACACGCCGGTATTCGCAGGGCTCGATTTCTCGCTCGGGCCGGGGCTGTCCACGCTCGTCGGGCGTAACGGTGCTGGTAAGTCCACGCTGCTGCGGATCCTCGCGGGCGAACTCGCGCCCACCGCGGGCACCGCCACGGGTCCCGCCGCGGGCGCGGGGATCGTCGCGTACGTCCCGCAGGACCTGCTCGGCGAGAAGTCGCCCGCAGAGGGCGAGCCCGGTCCCACGCTCGCCTCGCTGCTCGGCATCGAACGGCGCCTCGCCGCGCTGGCCCGGATCGAGGCCGGGTCCACCGATCCCGGCGCTTTCACGGAACTCGGCGAGGAGTGGGACATAGCGGAGAGGACGTCCGCCGTCATCGGCGAGATGGGCCTACCCGCGGACCTCGATCGGCACGCGGCGCAGCTCAGCGGCGGCGAGCGGACCCTGGCGGCGATCGCCGGGGCGATACTCGCGCGGGCCGACGTGCTTCTGCTCGACGAGCCGACGAATAATCTCGACTCCGCGGCGCGCGGCCGGCTGTTCGATGCGCTGCGCACGTTCATCGCCGGCGGCGGCTGCGCGCTCGTGGTGAGCCACGACCTCGAATTGCTCGAGCTCGCCGACACCACGCTCGAACTGCATGACGGCGGGCTGCGGCAGTTCTCCGGGCCGTACTCGGCGATGCGCGCGGCGATCGAGGGCGAGCAGGCCGCCGCGGAGCAGGCGGCGACGAGCGCCCGCGAGGACCTGCGGACCGCGCGGCGGCAGCGGGATCAGGCGCAGCAGATGAACGCGACGCGCGCCCGAATGGGGAAGAAGGCCGAGCGCGAGAAGCGGGTGCCGAAGATCGTCGCGGGGATGCGCAAGGACGCGGCGGAGAAGTCGGCGGGGAAGCTCGGCGATCAGCACGCGGAGAAGGTGGCCGGAGCCGAGGATGCCGCGCGCGAGGCCGCCGATCTCGTGCGCCGCGTGCGGCTGCTGCGCATCGAGTTGCCGGATCCCGGGCTGCCGAGTTCGCGAATCGTGCTGGACGCACGGGGTGAGGTGCAGGACGGCGCAGTCGGTTCGGTCGGGGCGGACGGTGCGTTGCAGCTGATGGGGCCCGAGCGGGTGCGGCTCGTCGGACGCAACGGCAGCGGGAAGACCACGGCGATTCGCCGGATGACGGCGGACGGCTCGATCGCCGTGCCGTTCGCCTATCTCGCGCAGGACCTGCCGGTCGGCGCAGGGGAGCGGGAGCGCAGCGTGGTGGACCTCATCGCAGCGCGCCGGCCGTCGGCGGATCCCTCGGAGCCGCACGCGCAGGCAGCGCGCTTCCTGTTCACGGGGGCGGCCGGCGCGAAGCGGCTCGGGGAGCTCTCCGGCGGCGAGCGTCTCCGGGCGTTCCTCGCGGCGGCGCTGTTCGCGCGGCCGCTGCCGCAGCTCCTCGTGCTCGATGAGCCGACGAACAACCTGGACATCGAGGGCGTCGAGCAGCTCGCGGGCGCGCTCGCCGAGTGGCGTGGCGCGCTGCTCCTCGTGACCCACGACGACGGATTCGCCGAGCGCGTGGGGATCGAGCGGGAGGTCACCATCGGAAGGTAGTCGGAGGGCAATCGGAGAATAAGCGAAGTGGCGCACGCGAGAGGCCGCCACCCGGGAGGGGTGGCGGCCTCGGAGCTGGGTACCTCCGCCGTCATGGGCGGGAGTCTTGCTATGCGGCGACGGTCTCCGCGCCCGCCTTCGCGTCCGTCTTCTCTCGGCGCTCGATGATCACGCGCGGGGCATCGGACTTCGTGGCCGGCAGCGGCAGTGCGAGGCGGAACATCTTGCCCCACACGTTCGCGACCTGCTTCCACAGCGGCCCCGTGTTATAGGGGAGGCCGTTCTTCTCGCAGATGGCGCGCACCTCGTCGGCGATCTCGGGGTAGCGGCTCGAAGGCAGATCGGGGAAGAGATGGTGCTCGATCTGGTAGCCGAGGTGCCCGCCGGCGATGTGCATGATCCGCCCGCCCGAGAAGTTCGAGGAGCCGAGCATCTGGCGGACGTACCATTCGCCCTGCGTCTCGTCCTCGCACTCCTCGGGAGTGAAGACCTGGGCGCCGTCGGGGAAGTGGCCACAGAAGATCACGGAGAAGGACCACACGTTCCGGATGAGGTTCGCCGTGGCGTTGCCCGCGAGCGTGAGCGGGAACAGCGGACCGGTGAGCGCCGGGTGCAGCAGGTAGTCCTTGGTGACCTGCCGGCCCGCCTTGTTCCACCAGCCCTTGAGCAGCGGCTTGACCTCCTCCCACGAGCGCTCGCCCTTGAGCACGCGGTCGTACTCGAGGTCGTGGAGCATGACACCCCACTGGAACAGGCACATGAGCGCGAACGCGTAGGCCGGGTTGCCGAGGTAGCCCGGGTGCCACTCCTGCTCGTGCTCCATGCGCAGGAGGCCGTAGCCGATGTCCCGGTCCATATCGAGGATGTTCGTGTACGTGTGATGCATGAAGTTGTGCGAGTGGCGCCACTGATCGCCCGGGCACGTGTTGTCCCACTCGAAGGTCGAGGAGTGGACCATCGGGTCCTGCATCCAGTCGTACTGGCCGTGCATGACGTTGTGGCCGATCTCCATGTTATCGAGGATCTTCGAGGCGCTCAGCGCGCCGACGCCGGCGATCCACGCGGGCGGGAAGAAGCCGAGGAACATGAGCCCGCGGCCGGTGAGCTCGAGCCGCCGCTGCAGCTTGATGATGCCGAGGATGTAACTCCGGTCGGTCTCGCCGAGGTCGGCGGAGATCCGGTTGCGCAGGTCGTCGAGCTCGCGGCCGATCTCCTCGACAGCCTCCGGCGAGAGGTGGACGGTGCCCGCGGGGGCGGGGGCCGGGGTGGTGCTGGGTGCGCCGTCAGGCTGCTTCTTCGAGGTGAACAGACCGGTGAGCGCGGTAAAGGGGTTGGGGAATGCCATGGGAGTGCCTCCTTTGTCGTGGGGCGCTTGGTGGTAAGGAGCTTGGCGCTGGGGTGGGGTGCAGAGAGCGGAGCGGAGAGGTCAGAGATCGAGTTCGACGTCGCCGACCGGGGTGGACACGCAGATCTGCACCTGCTTGTCGGGGGTGGTGTCGATCTCGCCGGTGCGGACGTCGCGCGTCGCGCCGCTCAGGCGAGTCGCGGCGCACTGAAAGCAGATGCCCATGCGGCAACCAGAGGCCGGTGTGAGGCCGGCCGCCTCGGCACCGTCGAGGATCGTGGAGCCGTCGATATCGACGTCCTTTCGGCTGCGAGCGAACGAGACCGTGCCGCCGTCCGTATCCGGTATGTCGGTGACAGCCGCCGCAAACCGTTCGCGCCGAACCCACTCCGATCGCTCGGGGCCCAGGATCTCGCCGAGCCCATCGGCCAGCGAGTCGGGGCCGCAGCAGAACACCTCGGCGTCGCGCCACCACGGTGCGACGGCCTCGACGTGCCCGGCGAGGATCTGCCCGCGCAGCCCGTGGCGGCTCGGGTCGGCGTCGCCGGTGGCGGGAGTGGGCTGGTGGCGCGGGGCGCGCTTGGGGGCGATGCGGTTGTTGTTCTCGTCGAATGACGGCGCAGGTACGTCCCCCGAGGGCGAGCCGGGCCCACCGCTGCCGGTGGTGACGATGCGCAGGTCGATGTTCGCGTTGGCGGCGATCTCGCGGAGCTTGCCCGGGACGGGGATGTCCGAGGTGGAGCGCGCGTAGTGGAGCCACGCGACCTTCCCGGTGTGGTTCTCGGCGGCAAGGGTCGAGGCGATGGCGAGCATGGGGGTCATGCCGCTGCCGCCGGAGACGAGCAGCACGGACTGCGGGCGGCGCTCGGGGAGCGCGGCCTCGGGATCGCCCTGGCTCCGCTCGTCGAGGAGGAAGGTCTGCCCCGGCGCCGCGGTGCGCCATAGGTGGTCGGAGACGAATCCGTCGGCGTGCCTGCGGATGACGAGGGTGAGTGGCCGCTCCGCAGACGTGTCCCCGAGGGCATCGGCGGGATCGGTGCGCGCACTCTGCGCGCCCGGGGTACGCGGGGAAGCCGCGACCGGGTCGATGGGCGAGTAGAAGCGGTGGTGGACGACGCCGTCGATGACGACGCCGATCGAGATCGCGCCGCCGGCCGGCGGGCGCCGGTAGCCGTGGCTGGGGCGGAGTGTGAGGACGAGCCAGTCGTCGGTGGGCCGGGTCGCGTCGAGAACCCGCGCCTCGCCCCTGGCGACGCGGCCGGGGAAGCCGAGCGAGCGGCCGTAGCTGGCGGCGGGGTGCGGGGTGAGCAGGAGCTTCGCGACCCCGTCGAGGAGTCTGTCGAGCGGCTGCTTCTTCGGCGAGGGCGCGGGGCCGGCGTGCGAGGTGTGGTTGATTGCCTGGTCGATCGTCATGTGGGTCCTCCGGGGGAGGTCGTGGCCGCTGTGGCGGCCGGGAAGCGTTGGGGTTGTCGCGTCCGGTCGGGTGGGTCGCCTACCGCGGCGCTGCCTGTGTCCGATGCGCCTGGTGGGACGCTGCGGGCCTATCTGGGCTGCTGCCGTGCGGGGCGGGATCGTGGTGGTCGGTTGCGCGCTGTCCTGGTGCTTGTGGTGCTCGGGCTGGTGTTGCTCGCGCTGCCTGTGCGCTGCCACTTTCCCGTTCCGGACGCTTTTGAGTGTACAGGTGTACCCCGAAAGCGCAATAGGGCGTTGGACAAAGATCCTGAATTTGTCATTAACGTGAGTTCTCGGGGAGTAAACACGCATGTCAGTGGCGTGTAGTAGAGTTTGACGCATGTCGGACGGAATGTCGCGGGCGGAGAAAAAGAGGCACACTCGTTCCCTCATCGTCGCCGCGGGGAGAGAGAAAGTGGCGTCGTCGGGGTATTCGGCGCTCGCCGTGCGCGATACCGCGCGCGCCGCGGGGATCTCCGCCACCGGCTTCTATCGCCATTTCGAGACGGTCGAGGACCTCGCTGTGGTCATCGCGGAGGGGACGGCCGAGATGCTGTCGCGGACGGTGTCGGAGCTCATTGCGGAGGATCCGATCCTCGAGATGTGGCCGGAGATCATTGTCGCCGCCGGACATTCCGATCCCGAAGAGTGGCCGGCGCTCATGCACGGCGTGCTCGATGCCGACCACGCGGCGAACGGCGTGGTCGGCGCGGCGATGGAAGACGCGCACCGCCGCATCGCGATCACGTTGTCGCGGATGCCCGAGCTCGCGGGGCGGACGGCGGACGATGTCGACGCGTTGGCCGATGTGGTCCTCTACGACCTCATCCGCACGGCCATCGCCGCTGCGCGTGGCGACCGGGATGCGGACGTGGACTGCAGGAACAGGCTGTCGGCGATTCTGCGCTGAGCCGAGCGCGACTATTCCTGCCTGCGCGCCTCTCGTCGTGTGGCCCAGCTTTCGACGACGCGCCAGGCAGCGACGATGGACACCACGGTGATGATCCAGTAGATGAGCCAGAACGAGCGGTCCCAACCGGCGAGGGCGAGGCCGATCGCGAGGAGAACTGCCGAGATCGATCCAGCGGCGATAACCTTCGCCAGGTCGCCGCGGAGGATGCGCCGACTCTGCGGCTCGTCGGGGGTCTGGGCGCCGTACCGGCGAGCGAAGCGCGCATCCATCGAGCGGATAATCGACGGCCCGAACGCCACGGTGAAGCCGACCTAGACCGGGGAGAGTCCGTGGAAGTACG
>NZ_DAINST010000062.1:0-19818 GCF_036741115.1 Dietzia sp. | reverse complement strand
GTGGGCGTCCAGGTGACGATCGACGGCGACAAGCTGCGGTGCTGGATATGGCAGGGCGCATGCCAGCGGATCTCGGACCCGACCGACGTCTGGTAGCCCTGCCGCAGGGATCGTCTACGGTGGAGCCGCCTCGTGATCGCCGAAAAAGTCGGCGCATCGTTCCGCTACCTACGACGCACTATCCATGGGGCGATCGACCGTATAAGTACCCCGATCATCGCCATCGTCTGCGCCCTCGGAGTCATTGTTCCACTGGCGCTCGATGCCTACAAGAACTTCGACGCCAGGTCCAAGGGTTGGACCAAGGTCCTCATCAAGCCCGGCATGTCAAACGGAAAGAAGGGAAACTGAGATGGCAGCAGATCTTCAGGGCAAGAGGGTCGCGATCCTCGCCGCGGACGGGGTCGAACGCGTTGAGCTCGAGCAACCCCGCGAAGCACTGGACCGGGCCGGCGCCCGGACAGAGGTCCTCTCGATCCACGACGGCGAGATCAAGGCCCGTGAGAACGACTTGGATGAAGCGGGTACGTTCACCGTCGACGGGTTGGTCGCCGACGCCTCGGTGGGCGACTACGACGCGCTGCTGCTTCCCGGCGGCACGGTGAACCCCGACCAGCTTCGGGTCGACAAGGACGCCGTTTCCTTCGTCCGCGATTTCGTTGACAGTGGCAAGCCCGTGGCGGCGATCTGTCACGGTCCGTGGACGTTGATCGAGGCTGGCGTGGCCACCGGTCGCACCTTGACGTCCTTCCCGAGCATCCGCACGGATCTGCGCAATGCCGGTGCAGAGGTCGTTGACCAGGAGGTCGTGCTCGACGGGAACCTGATCACCAGCCGCTCGCCGGAGGACCTGCCTGCGTTCTCCGAGGCGATCGCGTCCCAAATCGAGGGCACTTCGGTACGGTAAGAAACGCAGGGAGAGGTGTCGTCATGAGTGTGACCAAGGGACTGCTGGTCAGGTTCGACGCGTTGCCCGGCAAGTAGGACGAGGTGAGAGACTTCCTCGACAGCGGCCGTGGGCTTGTTGAGGGATAGCAGGCCACCATCGCGTGGTTCGCGATCCTTCTCGGCCCGTCCCTCATTCGAGATCTTCGACGTCTTTCCGGACGACGCCGGACGTGATGCCCACCTGTCCGGAATCGTGGCGGAAGCGCTCGGCGAAAACACAGGCATGGCGTCGAACTTAAGCGAGACAGCCCTAGCCCATCGGTCGACGAGATTGGCAATTGGCACACAACCAGGAGGTACTCATGACCATCAAGCTCGAATCCGTATCGCTCGAGGACGCTCAGCGCGTGATCGCGGCGGCTCAGGCTAAGGCGGAAGAGATCGGGTCGCCAAGCAACATTGCGGTGGTCGATGCGGGTGCTAACTTAGTTTCCCACATTCGCATGGACAACGCGTGGGTGGGCAGCGTCGACATCTCGATCAACAAGGCCTTTACGGCGCGCGCCTTCGACATCGCCACCAAGGACCTGGCCGACAATGCTCAGCCCGGCGAGCAGTTCTACGGCATCCAGGGCTCGAACCATGGCAGGGTCATGGTCTTCGCTGGCGGCATCCCGCTGCGCCGCGACGGCGTGGTCGTCGGCGCGGTAGGAGTGAGCGGGGGTAGCGGCGAGCAGGATCAGACGGTCGCCGAGGCAGCTGTAGCGGCGTTCTAATCCATCCCAGAGAACGCAAGATTTCTAATCCATCCCAGAGAACGCAAAACCGAGTAAAGGATAGATCCAAGATGGCAACAACAAATGTCAGCAAAGCGCTTCTGGTGCGCCTCGAAGCACTGCCCGGCAGGGAGGACGAAGTCCGCGACTTCTTGAACCAGGGGCTGTCAATCGTAGAGGGTGAGCCCAAGACCGTCCGGTGGTTCGCGATTCAGTTCGGACCCTCGTCGTTCGGGATCTTTGACGCATTTCCCGACGACGACGGGCGCCAGGCGCACCTGTCGGGTGAGGTCGCGAAAGCGCTCGGTGAGAAAACGGGTGAGCTCTTCGAGGAGCCCGTGATCGAACAGCTCGATGTCGTCGCGGAGAAGCAGCCCGCATAGAGCAAGCGGCCGCCCGCGGCGGCCACAGGACTTGGTGCTCGCCATGCGTGCGCAGGCGCCAGGCTAGAAGCCTGGCGCCTCGCCGTAGCAGCACCATGACCCTGAGTGCCCGTATTCGTCTTCGGGGCCGCGGCTTCCGTGACTCTTGCCCCGGGTCGTCACCCGTCTAAATGCAGGTAGCACATGGCATGGGTTGTGAACACAGTGGTCCTGGCTGGCTTGGGCGTATGCGGGGTCGTCCTCGCCCGCCGCATTCCCCAGTCGTCGGGGGAACCTCTGGCGGGCAGTCCGCTGGGCCGGTATCTCGCGGTCACGATCAACCGTCGACAGGATGAGGTCGCGCCGCGGAGCCGGCGGCCCGTACCGGTCGCCCAGCTGAGCGACGCAGTCGAGGTCGAGCTCCGTGCCCGCGCCCGGAGGCAAGGGCACGGAGCTGGACGGCCGGCTGCGCCACTCCGGGGCCTCCGGACCGGTCAAGGCGACCTCTCGGATCAAGGGCGAGACGCCGCCCTGTCGGGGATGTCGGACAGGCACTCGCCGCGCAGGTTGGAGAGTTGTTCAGCGCGGACCCGAGCATCCAGAACATCGACGGGCTCGCATACAAGCTGCCCGGTGAGAACGGCTAAAGGAGTACCCCTGAAGGCCCAGACCAGCGTTGGGAACATAATGACCTGGATTGTAGGGAAGGGGTTTCCGGTAGCGGACTTGTACGCAGACTGTCGAGGAACTTCATTCCTCCGGGAGGCGCCCGCGGCGGCGTAGCTAGAGGATCACCAGCGGCGCAAGGACTACGACAGCTGAGCGGGTACCGGCGCGCACAGGTGCAGATTGCCAACCACGTTCTGTGCTGCGTTAGTCAGCCTCGACGCGAGGAGGACATGACCTCTCTGCGAGCCTTCGGTGGTCTGCAGAGCTTCCCGAGCCGCACGAGGGACCCTGTGTCCGCCGACTATTCCTCCGGCTCCGTCGGCATCTGTTCCACAGCACCCATCTGGCCTGCGTCTGGTCATCAAGAGCCATGAACTCCCCTCTGAGGCAGTCGATCTCGGACCGCGCAAGGAATTGTCGCCTCTGTCCCGGAGGTGGCGCCGGTCCCGGGCTCCCTTCGATCCACTGGGGTACACCCGTGCGGGACGATATGCCGCCAGCCAACGCTGCTGTGTCACAGGGTCTGGTTCGGTACGTATGAAACGACTTCCCATGGGGTCTACGATTTATTGATACAGATTCCGGGGGAAGGGTCTCCTCATGGCTGATCGGATCGGGACGTTTACTGAATTCTTCGGGTGACGGTGGCGAGGAGGTGCTCATCGTCAGCCGCGGGCGCGTACGTACTCGGTTCCGTCGCCGGGACGAGTTGGACTGGTCAATCCGGGTGGAGGCGACGGACTCGGAGGACATGATCGAGCGGAAGCCAAAGCCGGATTCGAAGCCAGCTCGCCGGGCCTCGCGTCCGCGTGGACAACGGGTGGTGTACGTGCGGGTGTCGGCCGCGGATCGGAATGAGGCGCGCCAGCTCGAGGCGGTGGGGGAGTGCGACCGGCTCGATGTCGAGAAGCAGTCCGCTCGATAGCGTGCGGATCGTGTGAAGCTCGCCGAGTGCGTCGGGTATCTGCGAGACGGTCGACCGGATCGCGGACGCGGCCCGCGGCGCCGATCTCGTTGCCGACTCGGTCGTCCAGTCCGCCGCCGGCCGCATCCTCGACCTCGACGCGCTCCGTGAGTCCACCCGCGGCTCGGATCCCGCGGCGTGCTCGACGCGACCCAGGCGCTGGGCTGGTTCGACGGCCCCCTGGCCTGGGCGGACGCGGTCGTCGCGAGCGGCTACAAATGGCTCCTCAGCCCTCGCGGCTGTGCGTGGATGTCCATCTCCGAGCGACTCGGATCCGGTATGACGCCGCGCGCCGCGAATTTCTACGCGGGAGCTAACCGGTGGGAGTCCATCTTCGGCCTTCCGCTGCGCCTCGCCGATACCGCCCGCCGTTTCGATTCTTCGCCAGCGTGGATCTCGCATGCCGGGGCGGCCGCGGCCCTGCCATGGCTCGCCGGCCTCGACCGCGCCGAGGTCCACGCGCATTGCGTGGGACTCGCCGACAGCCTCCTCGCCGGTTTCGGACTCGAGCCGCGGGGCAACGCGATCGTCTCGCTCGACCTCGGCGACAAGGCCGACCGCCTCGCCGCCGCAGGGATCCGCAGTTCGGCTCGAAACGGCCGGGCTCGCCTGGCCTTCTATCTTCACAACACTGCAGACGACGTGGCCCGCGTCCTCGACGCCCTCGCTTAGATCACCGGAGTTTTTCGGCGGCGGCTATTCCCAGGCGTCCATCGCCGATTCGGCCGTCTCGGGCGACGAACATTCGCAGTGAGCGAGCGCGCCGGCCGTCGACAACGCCGAGAAACATCTATTCGAAAGAGCCAGTGGCATTCCGGATCCTGCGCGCCCATTCCACGAAGAGCGTGGTCTCGGAATCGCCGAGGATCTCCGGTCGTGCGGCGGCCGTCTCGATGAGCTCGCCTCCTGGCCTTTCGGAGGATGCCGCTGAGGCGGACGTCCCCGTGATCGCTGCGACGACGGCGTCACGCATGGCGTCCGACAGGGCCTTATCCCCGGTCCCACGTGCAATCAGTCGGAGCGTGAGCCCGATATTCGCGGACAGTATGTGTTCCGCGGCATGGGCGGAAGGCACGACGAGCCGGTCCTCGGCCTCGGCCTTGTCTGTGAGTGAAAGCAATATGCCGGTGGGGCGAGACTGTGCGGCCGGGATCTCGCCGGGGCGCACCTGGCCGTACATGAGTGTGTAGAAGCCCGGGTTCTCGATCCCGAATTCGACGTGGGCGTCCCAGCCGGCACGGATGTCGCCGATGGGATCGCCGGAGGACTCGTTCGCCGACTTCACCGTGAGATACATGTCGAAACCGCGCTCGATTACGGCATCGACCAGGCCGCTCTTGCTCCCGAAGAAGTGATACATCGTGGGCAGCTTGACGCCCGCCGCATCGCACACGGCCCGCAGCGAGAAATCGCCTCCGGGGTTTGCGGCGACGAGGGTGGCCGCGGCGTCGAGCAGCCGCGTCCGTGTATCGGTGTTCGGATTCGCGCTCACGCTGTTACAGTAGCGCTGTATCGGTGATATGTAGAAATGTTGCACTGATATAGGACGGGGCCCGAAGGCCTCGGAACAGAACGTACTGAGGAGGACAAATGGCAGACAGGACCCTCAACGGGAAGAACGTGCTCATCGCCGGAGGCGGCAAGAACCTCGGCGGGCTGATCTCTCGCCTGTCCGCACAGGCCGGCGCCAACATCGCCATCCACTACAACTCCGAATCCTCGCGGAGCGAGGCCGAAGAGACCCTCGCTGCGGTCGAGGCTGCGGGGGCGAAGGGTGTCGTGCTCTCGGGCGACCTCACGGTGCCTGCAAATGTAGAGAAGCTGTTCGCCGATGCCGAGGCCGCGATCGGGCCGATCGACGTCGCCGTCAACGCGGTGGGGAAGGTGCTCCGCAAGCCCATCGTCGAGACGACCGAGGACGAGTACGACTCGATGTTCGACATCAACTCGAAGGCGGCCTACTTCTTTATCAAGGAGGCCGGGAAGCACGTCGCCGACGACGGGAAGATCATCACCATCGTCACCGCGTTGCTCGCGGCGTTCACGGACGGATACTCGACCTATGCGGGCGGGAAGAGCCCCGTCGAACACTTCACGAGGGCCGCGGCAAAGGAGTTCGCCGAGCGCGGGATCTCTGTCAACGCCGTCGCGCCCGGCCCGATGGACACGCCGTTCTTCTATGGGCAGGAGACACCCGAGCGGGTGGAGTTCCACAAGTCCCAGGCGCTGGGCAATCAGCTCACGAAGATCGAGGATATCGCCCCGCTCGTCACGTTCCTCGCGTCCGAGGGCTGGTGGATCACCGGGCAGACGATCTTCGCCAACGGTGGATACACCACTCGTTAGTCGACACGAGCGGAAGAAAGGATAGGCACATGGCCGATTTCGATATTCCGGAGCCTGTCGCCTCGTTCCTCGAGGCCGTCAACCAGCACGACGAGAAGGTGTTCGACACGTGGTTCGCCGCCGTCCCGGTGGTCGACGACTGGGGCACGGAGTTCCGGGGGCTCGACCGGATTAACGCGTGGAGCGCCGAGCAGTTCGTGGGCTCCGAACCGACGCTGACGGTAGCCGACGTCGCGGACCGCGACGGCGCGATCGTCGTGACCGGCGACTGGCGGTCCACGCACGCCAACGGGCCGTCGTCGTTCGCGTTCACCGTCGAGGGCGACAAGATCTCCTCAATGACGATCCGCGAGGGCTGAGGGCTCGGCACCGGTCTGGCCGGCGCCTCTGACCGGCGCTAGTCATGCCGGCGCCTGAGGCCGGGGCGAGAGCGCCCCGGCCAAGGCTTCGGGTTTGTGGTTCTCGACTATCGGGCCGGCCGCGTGCGATCGGTCCCCGCGGCAAAAGCGGACAGGTCGACGAGCTGCTCTTCGGGCTGCTCCACGGCACGCTCGCTTACACGGGGTTCGACCTGCTGGAGCCGCTGCCCATCCCCTCCGCGGATCGAGTTGACGGCGCGCGCCTGGCAGTGTTCGAGCAGAATCTCGCTGGGCGTCTCGACTCGTTGTTCGCCGAGGACCCGATGACGTATTGGCCGCAGTTCACGGGCCAATACACTGAGGAATGGGAGCTCGCCCCGCATATCCTGCCTGGTCGAACGGGGCTGTCCGTCCACCGCGCGCGAGCGGGGGCCGCTCGAGTCGAGGTTGACGCCGACCGCCGCGCCGTCCTCGACCCAGCGCGATCCGCCGACCATTCCGCTCGAACAAGACCGCCCCCACGGGCACCCTCTGGTTCAAATCGCACATATATGTGATGTGATGGAATATATTCCACCACGGAGTCCGCCGAGGCTCCTCGACATCTGCACGAAGGGAAGCCATATGCCGGGCCAGGAAGCCTTCATCTTCGATTCCGTCCGCACTCCGCGCGGACGCGGAAAAGCCACGGGTTCGCTCCACACGATCGCGCCCATCGAGCTCGCAGTCACCGTGATCAACGGTCTGCTCGACCGGAACCCCGATCTCGACCGGAGCCAGATCGACGACATAGTCATGGGCATCGTCTCGCCGGTCGGCGACCAGGGCGCCGTGCTTCCCCGCGTGGCCGCCCTCGCCGCGGGCCTCCCGGAGACGATCCCCGGCGTTCAGGAGAACCGCTTCTGCGCTTCCGGCCTCGAGGCCGTCAACCTCGGCGCGGAGAAGGTGCGATCGGGCTGGGAGGACCTCGTCCTCGCCGGCGGCGTCGAGTCGATGTCGCGCGTGCCGATGGCTTCGGACGGCGGCGCATGGGCCGAGAACCCGAACATCAACTACCGCACGTCGTTCGTTCCGCAGGGCGTCGGCGCCGACCTCATCGCCACGATGGAGGGCTTCAGCCGCCGCCAGGTCGACGAGTTCGCCCAGCGCTCGCAGGAGCTGGCGACGCAGGCCTGGGAAGAGGGCCGCTTCGCCAGGTCGATCGTGCCCGTCGTGGATTCCGCGGGGCAGCTCATGCTCGACCGCGACGAGCACATCCGCTCGGGAACGACGGCCGACGACCTCGCCGCCCTCAAGCCCTCGTTCGAGATGCTCGGCCGGGAGGCCGGCTTCGACTCCGTCGCCCTGCAGAAGTACGTCACGGTCGAGTCGATCGAGCACGTCCACCACGCAGGCAACTCCTCGGGCATCGTCGACGGCGCCGCGATGATGCTCATCGGCAGCGAAGAGGCGGGGAAGCGCAACGGGCTCACGCCGCGTGCGAAGTTCATCACCGCCGGCGTGGTTGGCTCGGAGCCGACGATCATGCTCACGGGCCCCACTCCTGCGGCGGCAAAGGTGCTCGCCAAGGCGGGGCTCACCATCGACGACATCGATCTCTTCGAGGTCAACGAGGCCTTCGCGGCCGTTCCGATGAAGTTCTCCAAGGACACCGGCGCCCCGATCGACAAGATCAACGTCAACGGCGGCTCCATCGCCATGGGCCACCCGCTCGGCGCCACCGGCGCGATGATTCTCGGCACCGCGCTCGACGAGCTCGAGCGGACCGGGAAGAAGCGCGCCCTCGCCACCCTCTGCGTGGGTGCGGGCATGGGCATCGCGACCATCATCGAACGCGTCTAGCGGCCGGCGTCACCTCGTCCACACCGAAGTCCCCACAGGAGCATTAGATGTCGACCAACACCATCAATTACACGCTGGACGCCGACGGAATCGTCACCCTCGAGCTCGATGATCCGAACCAGGGTGCCAACACGATGAACGACGACTTCGTCGAGTCCCTCGACGCGACCGTCGCGAAGATCCGCGAAGCCCACGAGAAGGGCGAGGTCAAGGGCGTGATCTTCACATCCGCGAAGAAGACGTTCTTCGCCGGCGGAGACCTCAACGCCCTCCTCGCCGTCCCGCTCGGGGAGCCGGCGGAATCGCAGGCCACCACGGACCGGATCACCAACGCGCTCCGCGAGATCGAGACCCTCGGCGTCCCCACCGTCGCCGCGATCGCCGGCGCCGCGCTCGGCGGCGGCCTCGAGATCGCGCTGTCCTGCCACCGCAGGATCGTCGTCGACGATCCCAAGATCCAGCTCGGCCTCCCCGAAGTCGGCCTCGGCCTCCTCCCCGGCGGGGGCGGCATCGTCCGTACCGTCCGCCTCCTCGGCGTCGAGTCGGCGCTGATGAACCTCCTCCTCGAGGGCAAGCGGCTCCGCCCGGACAAGGCCCTCGAGCTCGGCGTCGTCGACGAACTCGTCGCCTCCCGCGATGACCTCGTCCCCGCGGCGAAGAAGTGGATCGCCGAGAACCCCGAGTCCCGCCAGCCGTGGGACGAGAAGGGCTACCGCGTGCCCGGCGGCACGTGGGCGAACCGCGGTTTCGCCTCCAAGCTCCCGATGCTCCCCGCGCTGCTGCGCAAGCAGCTCAAGGGCGCCCCGTACCCTGCGCCCGTTGCCATCATGTCCGCGGCCGTCGAGGGTGCCGCCCTCGACTTCGACAGCGCCCGCACCATCGAGCGCCGCTACTTCGGCGAGCTCGTCGCGAGCCAGACCGCCAAGAACATGATCCGCGCGTTCTTCTTCGACCTGCAGACCGCGAATGGTGTGACGGCGAAGGCCGCCAAGAACGTCGACAAGCCCGTCGAGAAGATCACCGTTCTCGGCGCCGGCATGATGGGCGCCGCCATTGCCTACGTCTCCGCGAAGGCCGGCCTCGAGGTGGTCCTCAAGGACGTCTCGCTCGAGGCCGCCGAGAAGGGCAAGAACTACTCGGAGAAGCTCGTGGAGAAGTCGATCTCGCGGGCCAAGGGCGAGGCCGCCGAGGCGGCGAAGGCGAAGGGCGAGGCGCTGCTCGCCCGCATCACCCCCACCGCCGACGCGTCCGACACGGCCGGTTCGCAGGCGGTCATCGAGGCCGTATTCGAGGACCCCGAGGTCAAGACCAAGGTGTTCGCGGAGATCGCGCAGTACATCGAGCCCGATGCGCTCCTGTGCTCGAACACCTCGACCCTCCCGATCACCGAGCTCGCCGAGGGGATGGATCGTCCCGCGGACTTCATCGGCCTCCACTTCTTCTCGCCGGTGGACAAGATGCCGCTCGTCGAGATCATCAAGGGCGAGAAGACCTCGGAGGAGACGCTCAATCGGGCGCTCGCGATCGTCGGCCGCATTTCCAAGACGCCGATCGTCGTCAACGATTCGCGTGGTTTCTTCACCAGCCGGGTCATCGGAAAGTTCCTCAACGAGGGCGTCGCGATGGTCGGCGAGGGCGTTCCCGCGACCGAGGTCGTGCAGGCCTCGACGCAGGCCGGTTACCCGGCCCCGGTCCTCGGCCTCATGGACGAGCTCACGCTCACCTTGCCGCGCAAGATCCGCGAGGAGACGAAGGCGGGCACGCTCCGCGAGGGCAAGGAGTGGGTCGAGCACCCGGCGGACGCCGTCATCGACAGGATGATCGACGAGTTCGACCGCAAGGGGCGTTCCACGGGCGCGGGGTTCTACGACTACGTCGACGGCAAGCGCACCACCCTGTGGCCCGGCCTCAAGGACGCGTTCGGCGGCGACAAGGAGATCCCGTTCCAGGACGCCATCGACCGGATGCTCTTCGCCGAGGCGATCGAGACCGTGCTGTGCCTCGACGAGGGGGTGCTCGAGTCGACGACTGACGCGAACGTCGGGTCGATCCTCGGCATCGGCTTCCCGGGCTGGACCGGCGGCGTCATCCGCTTCATCGACCAGTACCCGGGCGGGCTCAAGGGCTTCGTCGCCCGGGCCAATGAGCTCGCCGCGACCTACGGCGAGCGGTTCACCCCGCCCGCCTCGCTCGTGGAGAAGGCCGAGAACGGCGGCACCTACGAGCAGGTGCAGCCCTGAGCAGGCCCGACTGACCGCGAGCCCCGGGGCCTGACCTCCGGCCCGGGGCTCCGGTCGACGGCTCGCCAGATGGAAGACGAAGACACCGAGAACAGACACCATGCGCGACCGTCGTGACGTGAGACGTGTCCGCATCCTCCGAGGACAAGGACGGACATGACGAACTCCGGACGTGACGCACTGCGAGCAGAGACCGACGAGCTCGGCATCGCGACGATCACCATCGATCGCGCCGAGGTGATGAACGCCTTCGACATCGCCACGATGGAGGCGCTGGCCGCCCTCGTGGACGAGGTGGGGTCCGACCCCGTGACGACGACGATCGTCATCACCGGGGCGGGTCCCGCATTCACCACCGGCGCCGACCTGCAGAATCACGCAGATTCCAAGGCGACCGGGGACGAGGCGACGGCGATCGCGCGCCGTTCGATGGACGCCGCGGGCCTGCTCGTGCGCACTATCGTCCGTGTCCCGGTTCCCGTGATCGCCGCCGTCAACGGCCCGGCCGCAGGCGTCGGCGTGTCCATCGCGCTGGCCTCGGATTTCGCCGTCCTCTCGGAGGACGCCTACCTCTTCTTCGCGTTTTCCGGCCTCGGGCTCATGCCCGATGGCGGGGCTACCGTTCTCCTGGCGGCCTCGATCGGCCGGGCTCGGGCGAACGACGTGCTCTTCGGCGCGAAGATGGTGTCGGCGCGGGATGCCGCGGAGCTCGGCATGATCGCCGAGACGCTGCCCGCCGACGAGTTCGCCGAGGGAGTGGCGAAGCGGGCCCGTCGTCTCGCGCGGGGTCCCCGCAACGCCTTGCGGATGACCAAGGTCGGCGTCAACGCCCCGCTTCTCGCCCAGCTCGACGCCGCGCTGGAGCTCGAATCCGACGGGCAGACCGAGCTTCTCACCGGCCCAGAATTCGCGGAGGGCGTTTCCGCGCTCCTCGGGAAGCGCCGGCCGGATTTCGTGTCGCTCCGCTAGCGGGTCTGCGCTCCTATTCCGATATCCCGGCTGCCCGACAGCCCGACAACTCCATCCACCGCCGAAGCAGCTTCGGCCTGCATCATCCGATCTCCTCCGCGCCGAATCGTCGAACCGATTCGGGAGCGGGGGAGATCGGCGTATTTCGCGCTGCCTGCATGCCGAGGCGCAGACCCGCGCTCCCGAGGCGTGGAGGAGCCGCGAATCCATGGCGCCCGACACGCGAATTTCCCATCACGAATCGTCTTGACATCAGGTGATGTCTAATTCACACTGAGGATGACGTTGATCACACCCCGACCGTGCCTCCCGGCATGAATCCGAAGGAGTCGACAGTGCATTCCGGTGATTCGAGCTTCTTGGACGTCGCGGTGATCGGTGCCGGCTTCGGCGGCATCTGCACGGCGAAGCGGCTACTCGACGAGGGGATCGACAATTTCCTCGTCTTCGACAGGTCTTTGCGGGTAGGCGGCACGTGGGAGGCGAACACGTATCCGGGCGCGCAGTGCGATATCCCGGCCGCGCTGTACTCGTTCTCCTTTGCGCCGAAGCCGGACTGGTCGCGGCTCTATCCGCTGCAGCCAGAGCTCTTCGACTACCTCCAGAAGGTCTCGGACGATTTCGGGGTGACCCCGCACCTCAGGCTCGACCACGAGGTGCTCGACCTCACCTGGATCGACGAGGATCAGATGTGGTCCCTGCGTACATCCGAGGGGGAGTGGGCCGCCCGGGTCGTCGTCGGCGCGATCGGCCCCTTCAGTGAGCCGGCGAATCCGCATTTCGAGGGCATCGAGGATTTCCGCGGCGAGGTGCAGCGCTCGGCGAACTGGGACCACGACCGGGACTGGTCGGGTAAGCGCATCGGGGTCATCGGCACCGGCGCCTCCGGCGTCCAGATCATTCCGCAGGCCCAGGCGGCCGGAAAATCCCTCACGGTCTTCCAGCGGACGCCCACGTGGATCATGCCGCACCCCGACCGCCCCATCCCGGGCTGGATGCAGAACCTCTTCGAGCGCGTCCCGGCCACGCAGCGGGCCCTGCGCACGAGCATCGACCTCGCCCTCGAGTCCATGGTGCCGGGGCTGGTGTGGCGGCCCTCCCTGCTCAAGGGCATGGAGGCGGTGGCGCGGATGCACCTGCGCCGGCAGGTGCGGGACCCCGAGCTGCGCGAAGCGCTCACCCCGCAGTACATGTTCGGCTGCAAGCGCCCCACTTTCTCGAACAAGTACTACCCGGCCATGGCGGCGTCGAATACCGAGGTCGTCACCGAGGGGATCAAGCGCATCGTGCCCGAAGGGGTCGAGACCCGCGACGGGCGCGTCCACGAGCTCGATGTCCTCGTTCTCGCCACCGGATTCAAGGTCGCAGGCCACCCGTTCTACGACCGCGTACACGACTCCAACGGCGTATCGCTCACCGAGCAGTGGTCGCCGTCGCCCTATTGCTACATGGGCACTGCCGCGAACGGATTCCCGAATCTGTTCCAGATCCTCGGGCCCAACGCCGCGGTCTATACGTCGATGGTCGTCGTCATCGAAGCCCAGGTGGAGTACATAATCTCCGCGCTCGAGAAGATGCGCGAGCACGGGCTCTCGAGCCTCGAGGTGCGCGAGGACGTCATCGACGCCTACACCGAAGAGCTCGACGGCAAGCTCGCCGGCTCGGTGTGGAACTCCGGCGGCTGCGCCTCGTACTACCTCGACGCCAACGGGCGAAACGTCGCGTGGTTCCCCGGGTTCTTCCGCCAGTTCCGCGCTCGCACCAAGAGCATCGAGCTCGCGGACTACCTCTCCCGCGACACGAGCGCACAGCCACTTCGCGATCCGTCGACCCCGGCCGAGTCCGGGACTAAGGAGTCGAGCTACTCATGAGCACCGAGAAACAACAGTCCGGTACCTCCGCCGGCAGTGCCACGCCCACCGTTTCGGGCGCCTACGCCGACGAGTCCTATTCGATCGAGGCGCGCGACGTCCACTTCGAATGGGACGGGATGCCCCTGCACTACATCCCGGGGCAGCCCATGGCCGTCCACATGTACAACGCGATGCACCTGGTCCTGCCCGAAGGGGAACGGGCCATGTCCCAGGCGCTCGCCGACGCCCTTCCCTACGTCGAGGACCCGCGCCTTGCCGAGGAGATCCGCGGGTTCATCGGCCAGGAAACGCAGCACGCGGACTCGCACCGGGGCGCACGGGAGTACCTCGCCGAGAAGGGACTCAATTCGGAGACCACCGCGTCCCGCATGGAGTGGATGGTCGACAACGTCCTCGGGTACAAGAAGCTCACCGGGCGCGCGAAGCAAGAGTGGCTCGCGGAGCGCCTCGGCCTGTTCGCCGCGATGGAGCACTACACGGCCGTCGTCGGCGAATGGTTCCTCACGAGCAATGGGCTCGAGGAGAACAACACGTACCCGCAGATGATGGACCTGCTCAAATGGCACGGCGCCGAGGAGGTCGAGCACCGCAACGTCGTCTTCGACGCGTTCCAATACGTCGACGGCTCCTACGCCCGCCGCGTCCGCACGTCGTTCGCCGCGAGCGCGATCCTCGCCGTGCTGTTCTTCAGCACCGCGCGCAAGCTCTACAAGTCCGATCCGGAGCTGCCGGAGAAGCGGGAGCCGTGGTTCATGTCCCTGCGCAGGGCGATCAAGGCGAACGCCATGCCGTCGACGAAGTTCTTCCTCACGGAAACGCCCGTGTACCTGCGGAAGAAGTTCCACCCTTCGCAGATGGGCAACATGGATCTCGCCGTCCGCTACCTCGCCCAGTCGCCGGCCGTGCACCACGGGGAGGTCTCCAGTTGAGAACAGCCGTAGGGACTGAGACGAAGGCGGAGACCATGTCGATGAACAAGAACGCCGATATCACCCTGGGCATGCGGCTGTTCGAAGCCGCAGCCGACAGCTATAGGGCGGTCTTCGCGCGGAGCCCGCTCGCGCCATACTTGTCGCGCCCGGCCCCGGTCCGGCACACCGGCTACGACATCGAGGTGCGGGTCGAGCGCATCCGGGACGAGGCCGAGGGCGTGCGTTCGTTCGAGCTCGCCCCCGCCGATCCGGAGGTCGCCGAGCTCCCGTCGTGGCGCCCGGGGGCGCACCTCGACCTCTTCCTGCCCTCGGGCCTGCAGCGCAGCTACTCGCTCAACGGCGACGTCGATGACCGCTCGACGTACCGGATCGCGGTCCGCCGCATCCCGGACGGCGACGGCGGCTCGAAGGAAATGCACTCGCTGTCCGAGGGCGACACCCTCACCATCCGCGGGCCGCGCAACGCGTTCCCGTTCCACGACACCGACAGCTATCTCTTCGTGGCCGGCGGGATCGGGATCACCCCGATCCTGCCCATGATCCGCCACGCTGCCCGCAACGGCGCCGAGTGGCGACTCGCCTATCTCGGCAGGAGCCGGGACTCGCTGCCCTTCCTCGACGAGCTCGCCGAGCTCGATCCGGACGGCTCCCGGGTCGTCGTCCGCCCGGACGACGAATTCGGCCGCCCGGACATCGTCCACATCCTCGGCGGCGCGGCCAAGGGCGCGGCCATCTACATGTGCGGACCGCCCCCACTCATGACGACGGCCCGCGGCGTCATCTCGGGGCTCGACCCCACCGCCTCCCTGCACACCGAGCGGTTCTCGCCGGCAAGGGTCGCCGGCGGGGAGCCGTTCTCGGTGCTCATCGCCGGGACGAAGGAGCGCGTCGAGGTCGGCTCGGACGAGACGATGCTCGAGGCGATCCGACGCGTGGTCCCGGGCGTCAAGTACTCGTGCCGTCAAGGCTTCTGTTCTTCGTGCATGACAAAGGTGATCGCCGGCGACGTCGACCACAGGGACAAGCGGCTCACCGATGCCGAGCGCGAGGACTACATGCTCACCTGTGTCTCCCGGGCCGCCAGTCCGCAGCTCACCATCGACCTCTAACCCAGCGAGAATCGGAGCCCTCTCATGACGACGACCCTGCCCACGCCCACCCCGATCTTCGACACCCCCGCCGATGTGGAACGCGCCGTCGCCGGCGCGCGAAAGGCGAGCGCGCGGTGGCAGCAAATGGGCTTCGAGAAGCGCCGGGGCCTCCTCGACGCGTGGCGGGCGGACCTGGCGAAGAACGCCGACCGGATAGCGGAGACCCTGTCCGAGGAGATGGGCAAGCCCCACTCGGATGCGATGTTCGAGATCGTGATGGCGCTCGAGCACCTTGCGTGGGCCGCGAAGAACGCGGAGAAGGTTCTCGGTAGGCGCAGGGTGGCGACCTCGGCGCTCACCAGCAATCTCCGCGCGACGGTCGAGTACCTTCCCTACGGTGTCGTCGGGGTCATCGGCCCGTGGAACTATCCGGTCTTCACCCCGATGGGTTCGGTGGCCTTCGCTCTCGCCGCCGGGAACTCCGTGGTTTTCAAGCCCTCGGAGTGGACGCCCCGCACCGGTCAGGCCCTCATCGCCTCGTTCCACCGGGCCACCGGCGAATTCGATATCGCCCAGTGCATCACCGGTGGTGGGGACGTTGGCGCGGCGCTGTGCCGTTCCGGGGTCGACAAGATCGGGTTCACCGGCTCCACGGCCACCGGCAAGCGCATCCTCGCCGCCTGCGCCGAGAACCTCACTCCCGCCCTCCTCGAATGCGGCGGCAAGGACGCGCTCGTCGTCGACGCGGATGCCGACGTCGCCGCGGCCGCGGATGCCGCGGTGTGGGGAGCGATGTCCAACGCAGGGCAGACGTGCCTCGCCGTCGAGCGGGTCTACATCCACGAGGCGGTGGCCGAGGAGTTCACCGAGCACGTGCTCGAGGCGGCGCGGGCGCTCAGGGCGGCAGACGACGGAAGCACGCAGATCGGCCGGATGACCATGCCGCGCCAGGTGGAAATCGTCCGGTCCCATATCTCCGACGCATTGAGCCGCGGGGGACAGGCGCTCCTCGGCGGCCTCGGCTCCATCGACGGGCAGGTCGTCCAGCCGGTCGTCCTCACCGACGTCCCCGAGGACTCCGCTGCGGTCACCGAGGAGACCTTCGGGCCGACCATGACCATCCGCGCCGTCGCCGATATGGACGAGGCCGTCCGGCTCACCAACGCGAGCGAATACGCGCTCGGGCTCACCGTGTGTTCGAAGCGCAACGGTCGCGCGATCGCCGACCGGATCACCTCCGGCAACGTGAGCATCAACGGATACGTGATGCACGCCGCGGTCCCCACTCTCCCGCTCGGCGGCGTCAAGCAGTCGGGCTTCGGTCGCGTGCACGGGGCCGACGGCCTGCGCGAGTTCGCCTACGCGCGCGCCTGCACCGAGACGCTGGTCAACGCGCCGATCCCGCTCACCTCGTTCAAGCGCGGGCCGAAGGTCGACGAGCTCATCGGGCGGGTCGTCAAGGAGGTCCACGGCCGCGCCGGGGCCATCAGGCAGCTCCTCGGAAAGGCCTGATACGCCGTGTTCTCCCGGAATAGAGATAACGGGTCGCTCGACCTGCGCGGGAAGACCGTCCTCATCACGGGGGCGGGAGGGGGCATCGGAGCCGCGCTCGCGCGCACGTGTCACCGCCGGGGCGCCCGCGTCGCGGTCATCGACATCGACGGCGCGGCGGCGGAGTCGGTTGCTGCGGAGCTCGGCGGAGGCGACGGCGCCATCGCCGCCCAGGCCGATGTCCGTCGTGCCGAGGACCTCCAGGCCGCCGCATCTACGGCCGTAGAGCGCTTCGGCGGCATCGACGTCGCGGTCGCCAACGCGGGGATCACACCGGCGCCTGCGACGCTGCGGCAGATGGACCCCGAGACCATGCGGACGGTCCTCGACGTCAACGTCATGGGCGTACTCAACACGGTGCAGGCCACGGCCGACGAGGTGGTCGGGGCGGGTGGGCACATCCAAATCACCGGCTCCTGCTCCGCGTTCATGCCCGGCCCCGGCGGCTCGCCGTACATGGCCTCGAAGTCCTCGGTGGAGGCGATCGCCCGCGCGCTGCGCCTCGAGCTCTCCGTCGAGGGGACGTCCGTCGGGCTCGCGATGCTCGGCATGATCGACACCCCGCTCGCCGCCAAGACCCTCGACGAGGATCCGTTTGGGCGAGCCCTCGATCGCATGCTGCCGGGTTGGCTCGGCCGCCGCCTACCACCCGACGATGCCGCCGAGGCGATCGCGCGGCAGATCGAGTCGCGGCGCGCGCGAATGGTGGCGCCCAAGGCGTGGCTCGCGCTCGACGTCGCCAATGGGCTCATCCCCTACGTCGAGGGAGTCACGGCACGCGACCGTTCCCTGCGCGATGGACTGGAGTCTCTGTCCCGTCGGTCGGCTGCCCGCCATTCGGCTGCGACCGATTCGGCCGCGACCGAATCGGCTGCGTCGCAGACGGCCGTGTCCCAGGCAGCCGAGTCCCAGGCGACCGCGCCCGAGGCATCGCCCGCAGGCCGGGGCGCCGATCCCGCACCGCATGGGTAACCCTCCCATCGCGCACCCCACCGCATACCCCTCCTCGTGCGCCGGCTTCGTCCGCCGTCTCCGCTCCAAGCCCGACGCCGCCGCCCTCCGCCGGGCCGACGGCGAGATTCTCGCGACGTTCGCGCAGCTCGACGCCGCGGCACAACGCACGGCCGCGGGCCTCGAGCAGGTGGGCGCCGGACGAGCGGCGCCGCTCGTCGTCATGTCGTCGAACCGGCAGGAGGTCTACGTCGCGTTCCTCGCTGCCATGCGGCTTGGGGCGGCATTGATGCCGGTCCCCGGATCGCTGCCCGAGCGCGAGCTCGGCGCCGTCCTCCGCTCGGCGGCTACGTCGGCGCGCCCGCCGGCCAGGCCGCCCGTCGTCCTCTGCGAGGCGCAGTTCGCCCAACGCCTGGATGACGCCGGAGCTCCCCTTCATCAAGCCGTCGTGTTCGACACCGATCGCTCGGAATCACCGGCGAACACGGTCCCGCTCGACGAGCTCGTCCCGGCGGGCGGGGGTTCGGCCGCAGCCGTGGAGGCCGGACGTCCTTCGGAACCGGGGACCGTCGCCGTCATCGAGTGGAGTGCCGAGGTGGGGGCGCGCACGTGGAGCCACGATGAGCTCGTCGAAGGCATCCGGGAGCTTGCGGCCTCGCTCGGAATCGGCCAGGAACCGCATGCGCGTTCGTTTATCGCGGAGCCCGGGTTCGAGCCGCGGGACGGACTCGTCGATTGGCTGAGTGCCGCTGGCCTGCTCGGCGTGCTGGGATCGGAGATCACCGTGATCGCGGACCCGGCGGCCGACGCCGCTACCGCGAAGTTCGCGCGCCCGTCGATCTGGCAGCGCGGCTGAACCGCGACGGGGTGAGGCCCGTTCGCTAGTCGCGCCCGCCGCCCCCGGTTCCTCCGGCTCTTCCGACTGCGCCGACGCCCGTGAGCGAAGTGATCAGGTGCCCGATGTACGAGGAGATCCCTTCGGCGCCGACGTCTCCGGGATGCAGAAGCCAGTCCTGATAGACGAAGGCGAGCGCGCCGAATACGGCGAGCGGGTCCCACCGGTCGGTATACGCATCGTCCCGCGGGAGCTCTCCGCCTTCGGCGGTAAACGACGCCTTGAGAACCTCGACAATGGCGGTAAAACGGCCCGTGAGCTCGCGGCCGTGGGCGTACAGCTCGGAGGTGACCGACTGGATGAGCAGCACCTGCCCGCGCCGGGGATCTTCGACGAGGAAGTCGGTGAAGGCCCGGGCGATGTGCACCGTGGCTTCGGCCGGATCACCAGGGGCGGTGGCGATGGCCTGAGTGATCGTCTGTTCGGCGTCGTCGACGACGAGGTCGAAGATGTGGAAGAGGAACGTGTCGCGGTTGTCGAAGGACTCGTAGAAATAGCGTCCGGTGAGGCCGGCGCGCCGGCACACCTCGCGCATCGTCACCGCGGTGGGGCCTTCGGCGGCGAGGAGGTCGATGCCCGCCTCGATGAGCTTGAGCTTGCGTTCCGTGCGCCGGTCGACGGGGTCGACGCCCTGCCACCGCCGCCCGCCGGAGTTCCCGGAATCAGGCTCGGCCATCGAGGCCCTTCGCCGCCGACTCCACGAGTTTGTCGGCGATCTGGGTGATCACGCGCTTCATCGCGAAGGGGAAGACCACGCCGGAGACGGGGTCCGTCGTCGTCAAGGACGAGGTCCACACGAACTCGCCGCCATCGGCATCGGCACGGGTGATGCGCAGGGTCGCGACGTAATCGCGCATCGTGAGAAGCGGGTCCATGGTGTACGTGTGGTGCTCCCCGGGCACGTACTCCACCGTGCGCTCGACGAGGGCGAGCGGCCCCAGCGACAGGCGCCGCGACGCGCCCTCCCCGAGGTCGGCCGGGGGCTCCGACTCCCACTCGAACCCGTTGGTAGGCGCCGGCGCCCACCGGTGCCACTGCGAGGCATCGGCCTCGCGTTCGAGGAGCGCTCGGGCGTCGCCGCTGAACGAGCGCCTTACGGAGAATTCGTG
>NZ_DAINST010000061.1:0-19827 GCF_036741115.1 Dietzia sp. | reverse complement strand
GTGTCCGAGTTCACCGGCGGCCAGACCGCGTTTGCCGGCTCCGACTCGCCGCTCAAGGACGAGGAGTACACGGCGGCCGAGTCCACCTGTGGCGCCCCCGCCTGGAACCTGCCTATGGTCTTCGGCCCGATCGCCATCGCCTACAAGCTCGACGGCGTCGATGCCCCGCTGACCCTCAGCCCCGAGGTCACCGCCAAGATCTTCAAGGGCGAGATCAAGAAGTGGAACGATCCGGCCATCGCCGATCTCAACCCGGGCGTCGACATCCCGGACACCGACATCGTCGTGATCTTCCGTTCGGACGAGTCGGGCACCACGGACAACTTCCAGAAGTACCTCGACTCGGCCGCCGGTCCCGAGTGGGGCAAGGGCGCGGGCAAGACCTTCCAGGGTGGTGCCGGCCAGGGTGCCGCGGGCAATGACGGTGTCGCCGCCGCGATCAACGGTGCCAACGGCGCGATCACCTACACGGAGTGGAGCTTCGCGACCGCCCAAAACCTGAGCATCGCCAAGGTCACCACGTCCGCCTCGGACGGCAAGGGCGTCGAGCTCAACGCCGAGAACGTGGGCAAGAGCATCGACACCGCGAAGCTCAAGAACGGCGAGGGCAGCAACGACCTCGTCCTCGACACCTCGTCCTTCTACAAGCCGACCGATGCGAGCGCCTACCCGCTCGTCCTCGCGACGTACGAGATCGTCTGCTCGAAGTACGAGGACGCCGACACGGGCAACGCCGTCAAGTCCTTCCTCAAGGTCGCGGCCAGCCAGGACGTCCAGGGCCAGCTCGAGGACGAAGGCTACATCCCGGTCCCCGATTCCTTCCGCAGCAAGCTCGAGACCGCTATCGACGCCATCGGCGCCGGTGCGTAGTCTGCGGTAATCACATAGGGATCCGAACGGACTCAGGTGTCGGGTGGCGCGGTCTCGCGTCGCCCGACACCTCCCGCGTATCACCCACCATCACGAAACGAAGGCCAGATGACTGTTCACGATGATGTAGACAGCGGCTCGAAGAGCTCGATCGACAGCGCATCTTCGACCTCCGGTAAGAACGCCAAATCGAAGAACGCCGGAAAGTCCCCAATCCATTCCGGTAATGGCGGCGATTCCCGCAAACAGGACGCGGCGTTCAAGTGGGGGACCGCCGTCGCAGCACTGATCGTCGTCGCCCTCGTCGCGATGATCGCGCTGGTCCTTGTCGTCCAGGGCTGGCAGGCTCTGAGCCTCAACCAGGCGAACTTCTTTACCAGTGGCGAGTGGCAGACCGGCAGTTACAAGACCGATCCGTCGTCCTTCCGCTTCGGCATTTTCGACATGCTCGTCGTCACGGTGATGAGCTCGATCGTCGCCCTCCTCATCGCCGTGCCGATCGCGGTCGGCATCGCGGTGTTCCTCGTCCAGTACGCGCCGGCGCGCATTTCGCGCGGCCTCTCGACGGTGATCGACCTCCTCGCCGCGGTTCCCTCGATCGTTTACGGCCTCTGGGGTGCCCTCGTCCTTGCGCCGTTCCTCTCGCCCGTCGCGGAGTTCCTCAACAAGTATCTCGGCTGGTTTTTCCTCTTCGGCGACGGCAACATCGCGCTGATTGGCAACACCGTGTTCACCGCGTCGATCGTGCTCGCAGTGATGATTCTCCCGATCATCACTTCGATGTCGCGCGAGACGATCCGCCAGACTCCTGGCCTCCACCAGGAGGCGGCGATGGCGCTCGGTGCAACGCGGTGGGAGAAGATCCGGATGACCTGCTTCCCCTACGCGAAGTCGGGCATCATCGCCGGCGCCATGCTGGCCCTCGGCCGCGCGCTCGGCGAGACCATCGCGGTCATGATGATCCTGGGTGCCACCCCGATCGCCACGATCGCGGATCCGCGCCAGACCAACTACTCGATCTTCGATGGCGGCGCCACGTTCGCCTCCAAGATCGCGTCGGGCGCCGCGGAGTTCAACGACCCGATCTCCACCGGTGCCTACATCGCTGCCGGTCTCGTTCTGTTCATCCTCACCTTCGTGGTCAACGCCATCGCGCGAGGGTTCGCCGGCGGAAAGGTCAACGGCTAATGTCCACGACAACACCCGAAAAGCTCTCGCAGCCCGCGAAGCCCGAGAACGTCTTCATCCCCACGGCCCCGAGCCGGAAGATCAAGAACAACATCGCGACCGCCTTCTTCGGCCTGTGCTTCGCGATCGCTCTCGTCCCGCTGATCGCACTTCTCTTCAAGGTCGTCGTCGACGGCTTCCCGGTCATCACCGACCTGGCCTGGTGGACCGAGGATCTTCGCGGCGTCGGCAACACCGAGATGGCCGGCGGCGTGCTCCACGCCATCTACGGCACGGTGATGCAGGTGCTCTTCGCCTCGGTCATCGCCATTCCGCTCGGTGTGCTCGTAGGCATCCTCCTCGTCGAGTTCTCCGAGTCGAAGCTCGCGAAGCCCACTACCTTCATGGTCGACGTCCTCGCCGGCGTCCCCTCGATCGTCGCGGCGATCTTCGTCTTCGGCGTGTGGATGACCACCTTCGGGATGAAGAAGAGTGGCTTCGCCGTCTCGCTCGCCCTCGTCCTGCTGATGCTCCCGCTGGTCATCCGCTCCACTGAGGAGATGCTCAAACTGGTCCCGGACGAGCTTCGCGAGGCCGCGTACGCCCTCGGTGTGCCGCGCTGGAAGACCGTGCTCTTCATCGTCATCCCCACCGCGCTTTCGGGCATGATCTCCGGTATCTTCCTCGCGATCGCCCGCGTGATGGGCGAGACGGCCCCGGTGCTCGTGCTCGTCGGCTACTCGGCGCGCGAGAACTTCGACATGTTCAAGGGCAACATGGCCTCGCTCCCGTTGCTCATCAACAACGAGCGCTCGAACGCGACCACGACGGGCGAGGCGCGCCAGTGGGGCGCAGCCCTCACGCTCATCGTCATCATCGCCGTCGCCAACATCCTGGCCACCGCAGCGGCGAAGGCCCTGCAGCCCAAAGCCTCTTCGAAGTAAGGACTCCCAGCCATGGCAATGCGTCTCGATCTCGAGAACCTCAATATCTACTACGGCGATTTCCACGCCGTGCAGGACGTCAACCTGTCGGTGTCGCCGCGCTCGGTCACGGCCTTCATCGGCCCATCCGGCTGTGGCAAGTCGACCGTCCTCCGCACGCTCAACCGCATGCACGAGGAGATCCCCGGCGCCTACTCGACCGGAAAGATCCTCCTCGACGGCGTCGACATCAACGGCAAGGACGTCGACCCGGTCGCCGTCCGCCGCACCATCGGCATGGTGTTCCAGCGCCCGAACCCGTTCCCCACGATGTCCATCAAGGAGAACGTCGTCGCCGGGCTCAAGCTCCAGGGTGTCCGCTCGAAGCCCCGCCTCGACGAGGTGTGCGAGAAGTCGCTTCGCGGCGCCAACCTCTGGGAAGAGGTCAAGGATCGCCTCGACAAGCCGGGCGGCGGCCTCTCCGGCGGCCAGCAGCAGCGCCTCTGCATCGCCCGCGCGATCGCGGTCGAGCCGTCCGTTCTGCTCATGGACGAGCCGTGTTCCGCGCTCGACCCGATTTCGACCCTCGCGGTCGAGGACCTGATCGGCGAGCTCAAGGCCGACTACACGATCGTCATCGTCACCCACAACATGCAGCAGGCCGCCCGCGTCTCCGACCAGACGGCGTTCTTCAACCTCGAGGCGACGGGCAAGCCCGGCCACCTCGTGGAGATCAACCCCACCGAGAAGATCTTCGCCAACCCCGAGCTCAAGGAGACCGAGGACTACATCGCCGGCCGCTTCGGATAGGCACTCGGCAGGCGCGCACCCCCATTCGAGCGCGCGCAGAGGGGCTCCCCACCGCAGGACTCGCGATGGGGAGCCCCTCTTTCGTATTTCCGGCCTGCGCCGTCACGAGAAGAGGGACGGGAGACGGAAACAGGAGAGGCCGGGACGGGTCCAAAATCGCCGCAGGGCCGCAGCCGTGGTGGCTGCGGCCCTGCGGTCCTGTGCGCGGAGACGTCCGCTAAGGAGAGGTGACTAGATGGCGCCGGAATCGCGGAGACGCTGCTCGATCTCCTTCTGGCGGCGCTCGAATTCCGCGGTGATCTCGGCCTTCGGTGCATCGTCCGTGGGCGAGACATCGACGTTGTGGCTCTTGCCCGGGAGCTCACCGGTGGTGAGGAAGATGATCCGCTGCGCGACCTCGACCGCGTGGTCGGAGAAGCGCTCGTAGTACCGGGCGAGAAGCGTGACATCTACCGCTGCGGCGACGCCGTGCTCCCACTCGCGGACGGTGAGGAGGGTGAAGAGGTGCTTGCGGAGATCGTCGATCGCATCGTCCTGCTCGGAGAGCGTGGCGGCCTGGGCGATGTCGCGGGTCATCATCACCTCGGTCGCGGCGCGCCCGAGGCTCACGGCCACGCGGCCCATCTCGGCGAAGTAACCGGAAAGCGGCTCTGGGATGGCCTTCTCGGGATGACGGCGGCGGGAGATCTTCGCCACGTGGAGCGCGAGCGCGGCCATGCGGTTGATGTCCTGGACGGCCTGGATCGAGGAGACGACCTGGCGGAGGTCGCTCGCGACGGGCGCCTGCAGGGCGAGGAGCGAGTACGCGTTCTCCTCGGTGGTGCGCGCCTGCGCCGAGAGCACCTGCTCGCTGGACATGACCTTCTCGGCGGCCGCGAGGTCCGCCTGGAGGAGGCTGTATGTCGCCTCCTCCATGAGATCGGTGGCGACACTGCACATATTGGCCATGGAGGCAGCGAGTTCGGTGAGCTGCTCAGTGAATCCTTCACGCATAACTAGGGATAGTACGGCGTCGGGGGGTGGATTGGGGGTCCTCAGAGTAAATACGGCATGAACGCCCGGCTCGGGGGCACCGATCCCGCAGGCCGAGGCGAAAAACCGTGTCGCGCACCGAGAAACGGAGGCAGGCTAATAGTGTCGCGGCCGGGCGTCGGAGCGGACGCGCGAACTAGCCGCCCGAGTTCTCCACCTCGGCGCCGGGCAGAGCGCGGGAATCGTCCTCGGGATCGTCGAGCCAGCCCTCGGGGAGCGAGACCTTGCCGGGAGAGCCCTGCCGACCGCGGGGTCCGTAGGCGTCGGCGGGGAACGGCGAATCGGCGGGGAGCCGGTCCAGGAGCTCGCGCAGCGTCTCCAGTGTGGTGACCTTCGCGAGGTCGACCCGCAACTCGGGTCCCGCGGGGAAGCCACGCATGTACCAGGCGACGTGCTTGCGGATCTCCCGCATGCCCTTGTCCTCGCCGTGATGGTCGGCGAGCAGCTCGCCGTGGCGGTACATGATGTCGGCTACCTCGCCGAGCGTCGGCGGCGTCGGCTCCTCGCGGCCACCGAGCTTCGCGGCGAGCTCGGCGAACAGCCACGGCCGGCCGAGGCATCCGCGGCCGATGACGACGCCGTCGCAGCCGGTCTCGGCGATCATCCGCTGGGCGTCGTCGGCCGAGAAGATGTCTCCGTTGCCCAGCACGGGCACTTTCGGATCGATGCCGTGGACGTGCTCGACGAGCCGAGCGATCTGTGACCAGTCTGCCTGCCCCGAGTAGCGCTGCGCGGCCGTGCGGCCGTGGAGCGCGACGGCGGCCGCGCCCTCCTCGACGGCGATCCGGCCGGCGTCGAGGTGCGTGTGGTGCTCGTCGTCGATGCCCACGCGCATCTTCACGGTGACGGGGATCGAGGTGCCCTCGGTGGCCCGCACGGCGGCGGCGACGATCGAGCGGAACAGCTTGCGCTTGTAGGGGATCGCAGAGCCGCCGCCCTTGCGCGTGACCTTCGGGACGGGGCAGCCGAAATTAATGTCGATGTGGTCGGCCATGTCCTCGTCGACCACCATCTTCGCTGCGCGATAGGTGTACTCCGGGTCGACCGTGTAAAGCTGCAGCGAGCGCGGCGACTCGTCGGGCGCGAACGTCGCGAGGTGGAGTGCGGTCTCGTGCCGCTCGACGAGCGCGCGGGCGGTGACCATCTCGCAGACGTAGAGCCCGGACACCGTGCCCTGCGAGGCGCGCTCGAGCTCCCGGCACAGCGTGCGGAACGCGACGTTGGTGACCCCGGCCATGGGGGCGAGCACCACGGGTGAGCCGAGCTCGAGCGGGCCGATCCGCAGCGCGGGTTCGCCCGCGCGCCGTCCACCCGGTTCGTGAGTGACGGCGGAGGTGCCTTCCGGCGCTGCGATCATTGTCATGTCGTCCATTGTCTCGCCACCCCCTATCTGCGGCAAATGCCCGGAATCGGCGGTGGCCCCGCCGGCGGCGGGACATGCTGAGGAGATGTACGGCACTCCACAGGCGTTCTGTGTCCGCCCGTCGCGCACCGACGAGATCTCCACGGTGATCGAGTTCCGGGGCGCGCCGGGTGTGGGCAGGATGGGGCACGAAGCACTACGCGCGGAGTTCGCGGCGGGGCGGATGTGCCCGGAGTGGACGTTCGTCGCCGAAGGGCCGGGGGGCGAGCTGCTCGGTCGTGCGGTGTGGTGGGGCTTCGGTGGCGAGCCGATGATGCTCGCCGAATGGGACGTCGCACCGGACGTGCCGGGCAAGGCCGAGATCGGCGCGGGGCTCATCCTGTCGGGGGTCGACCTCGACTACGCGCGCGAGGACGACAACGGCCCGCTGTACACGATCCGGCTGCCCGCGGGCTGGACGGACGATCCCGCCTGCCTCGGCGAGGTCGGCTGGCGTTGCGCGGCCGGAGAGATCGTGGGCTGGAACGAGTTCAACGAGCGCGACAGCTTCGAATGGGTCTCGGGGAGGGGGCCGAGCGACCGGAGCGTCCCGCGTGGCCCGAGCGACTCGGCGCCTCGCCGGGAACGGTTGCGATTCCGCCCGGGCACCGACGAGGAGTTCATGGCGCTGGTCGCTGCCTGCGCGGAGGGGTCCCTGGACGTGACGACGGCCCGCGGGCTCGCCGCAGGGACCGAAGAGGCCTTCGGGGAGTTCCTCTCCGAGCTCCGGACCGAGCTCGACGGCGACCGCTCGTGGTGGCGCGTGGCCGAGCTGCCGCCCCCCGGGAACAGCGGGGCAGCCTGGGCAGGCGCTGCAGGAGCGGCGGGCACAACGGGCGCCGCCGACGCCGTGGGCGCGGTGGGTGAGCCGCGGCCAGTGGGCTACGTGTTCCCCTCGGTCCACGACGGCAGCTTCCACATCGCACATCTCGGCGTGCTGCCGGCCTTCCGCGGCCACGGCTTCGTCGACGAGCTCGTCCGCTACGCCCGCGACGTCCTCGCCGCCGAGCACGGTGCGCGGCGGATCCGCGCGACGACGGACTCGATCAACGCGCCGTACACCCGCGCCCTGCGGCGCGCCGGTTTCCTACCCCGAGAGGTCGAGATCCATCTCGAGGCGCCATGAGCGGGGCAGAGGGGGGCCGAGCCAGACGCGAATGGGACCGAAACGAGGCCGAGACGGATCAGGAGGAGTCCATGGCCGATTTCAATCCTGGGCACACGATGAACCACGCGACCTTCGGACACATGCTGCTCGCCAGGGAGGGGGACGATTCACCGGGACTGCTCTTCGAGGACGGGTCGTGGACCTGGGATGCCTTCGTGCGGGAGTCCGCGGTGCGCGCCTCGCTCCTCACGGCGCTCTCCGAAACGCACCGCGATAAGACCGACTCGCGGGAACCGGAACGCCACAAGACGCTCCACGTCGGCGTGCTCCTCGACAACGTCCCCGAGTACCTCTTTCTCCTCAGCGGCGCCGCGCTGTCCGGCGTCACGATTATCGGGGTCAATCCCACGCGGCGGGGAGCGGAGCTGGCGGCCGACATCCGGGGTGCCGAATGCGATGTGCTGCTCGCCTCCGCCGAAGGGCTCGCGCTGCTCGATGGCATCGGGCGAGTCGAGCTGGGCCTCGCCGAGGAGCCGCTCGACGTCGAAGCGGCGCGGTGGCGCGGGATGCTTGAGGCACATGCCGGAGCGGCCGCGGACCCCACCGCGCAGCTCACGCCTACTGGCCGCGACGAGGGCACGTATCTGTCGCTGATGTTCACCTCGGGCTCCACCGGCGCCCCGAAGCCGGTGATCTGCAGCACGGGCCGCATGGCGATGCTCGGTCAGGTCAACTTCCGCGGACTCGTCCCCGAAGACGTCGCCTACTCGGCGATGCCGCTGTTCCACGGCAACGCGATCATGGGGGTCTTCGCGCCGTGCGTCGCGGTGGGCTGCGCGTTCTCGATGCGCCGGCGGTTCTCCGCGAGTGCGTGGCTCGGCGACGTGCTCCGCTTCGGTGCGACCTTCGCCAACTACGTTGGCCGGGCGCTCGCCTACATCCTCGCCGTTCCCGAGCGGCCGGAGGAACAGGAGACCCGGCTCCGCATCGTCTTCGGGACCGAGGCATCGGCCCGCGACCGGGCAGAGTTCGAGCGACGCTTCGGCGTCGCCCCCTCCGAGGCCTACGGCTCGTCCGAGGGCGGCGCGGTGATCCAGCGGACGCCCGGCACGCCGAAGAACGCGCTCGGCCGGGCCGGCGATTACATGGACATCGCGATCCTCGACTCCGGCGGGAACGAGTGCCCGCCGGCGCGCTTCGGACCCAGCGGGGAGATCCGCAACGCGGGGGAGGCGATCGGCGAGATCGTCAACCGCAGCGGCGCCGCGATGTTCGAGGGCTACTACGGGCGGCCGGACGCCACCGCCGAGCGCGTCGACGGCGAGGCATTCCACACGGGCGACCTCGGCTACCGCGACGAGCACGGCTTCTTCTACTTCGCCGGGCGCTCGGCGGACAGGATCCGCGTCGACTCGGAGAATTTCTCTGCCGCCCCGATCGAGCGGATCCTCTCGGAGTTCCCCGGGGTGCTCGTCGCGGCCGTCTACCCGGTTCCCGATCCGCGCACCGGCGACGCCGTGATGGCCGCCCTCCACATGAGCCCCGGAACGGAATTCGATCCCGCCGCCTTCGCCGACTTCCTCGAAGGGCGCAGCGACCTCGGGCCGAAATGGCGCCCACGCTTCGTCCGCATCGTCCCCGCGATGCCCACCACCGCGACCCGGAAGATCGCCAAGCCGGTGCTGCGCCGCGAATCGTGGCAGGTCGGCGATCCCGTTTTCGTCTATGACGGCGGACGCCACCGCCTCCTCGACGCGGACGCAGGCCGCGAACTGCTGGCCGAATACGAGCTCCACGGCCGCTCGGCGGCGGGCCACTGAATAACGGGGTACGCGGCGGAGGGGCGGGCGGGCTAAGAAAAGTGCCCCCAGCCGGGCTCGAACCGGCGACCTGCGGATTAAAAGTCCGTAGCTCTACCAACTGAGCTATAGGGGCATCGAACAGAATACATTCCGGGCAGTCGCACTCGGAACGGGACGCCGCACCGGTGTCCAGTCGGTCCCCCAACGCTGCGAAGTGCCCGTGTGCGGCTCCGCCCGTGAGGAGTTGGGTATCGCGCCGCCGCTTCCTCTACACTGATCCTCGCTGCTGACCGGGCTCCCCCGGATGTGGCGCGCCCCCTTCGTCTAGCGGCCTAGGACGCCGGCCTTTCACGCCGGTAGCGCGGGTTCGAATCCCGTAGGGGGTACCGAATACGTCGGCGCGGAATCCGGGAAACCTCCGTCTCCAGGGGGATCCGCTGCCGCGGCCGTGCGGATAGCGTCGGAGTCATGTTGATCTCCGACGACATCTTCCTCCTCCTCACGAACGAGCGCGGGTCGTCCGCGAACGGCAACAGGTCCATCGCGCTGGCCGGAGCGGCCGTGGCCGACCTCGTGTTGCACGCCCGGATCGAGATCGGCGCCGGCAAGAACCCCGAGATCGTACTAGTGGATTCCCGCCCGGTGGGGCATCCGGTCCCGGACACAGTCCTCGCGTACGTCACCGAACGCATCGCCGGGAAAGGCAAGCGCCTCCGCCTCCTAAGCGTAATGCAGAAGAGCGGCCTCCGACTCGAGGAGCGCGCCGGAATCCACCTCGCCGAGGCCGGGGTAGTCGGCGCCACGGAGAAAAAGCTCGGCGGCTTCGTCCCCATGCGGTTCCCGCTCGCCGACCCCGCGCCAGGCGCCCGCCTCCGCACCTCGCTCGGCGCCGTGCTCAGCGGAAGCGCATGCACCGCCCCCGAGGCGGTCGACCTCTCGATCCTCCAGGGCGTCGGCGCGGTGCGGAAGGTCCTGAGCGAGGCGGCCGCGGGGATGTCGGGCAGGCAGATCAAGGACCGCATTTCCTCGCTCGAGTGCCCGGCCGATGTCGGCCCGGCGATCAAGGCCGCGGTCGACGCAGTGATGGTCGCGACTATGGTCCCCGTCTTCGTCGCCACCAGCGCGGCCGCTGGCTCGGCCGGCTGAGCGGAGCTGCGCATACTGCCGGAGCACCTGCGGATTTGTGTTTGGATCGAAACGTGCTTTAAAGTTCTTACTCGTGCGAAACGCGCAGGCCGGAAACGGTCTGGCCGCGTAGCAGCACGGCCCTGTGGCGCAGTTGGTTAGCGCGCCGCCCTGTCACGGCGGAGGTCGCGGGTTCAAGTCCCGTCAGGGTCGCACAAGGTTCCGGTTCTACCGGGATCTTCCGGCCAGGTAGCTCAGTTGGTACGAGCGTCCGCCTGAAAAGCGGAAGGTCGCCGGTTCGATCCCGGCCCTGGCCACCAGCCGGAACATGAGAGAAGGCCCAGCGGAAACGCTGGGCCTTCTCTCGTATCCGCACCCCGACCGCGCCGCCGCCTGGGGAGGGGAGCGGTGGGCTTACAGCTTGGCCACGCCGCCGCGAGCCGACTTTTTCCCGCCCGAAAACGGGACGTAACCTGTTGGGCATGCCAAAGATCCCGAGTCGTGCCGAGGCCGACGATAAACTAGGCTCAGACGGCGCGAACGGGGCGCCTGCGCTGCGCAGCTCCTCGACCTCCAACTCGAAGGTCCCGGCCTTCGCGGCGGCCGCGTTCGGCATCCTCGGGATCATCTTCGCGGTCATCGTGCCGCTCCTCCCCGTCACGCAGACGACCTCGCATGTCTCGTGGCCGCAGGACCGCGACGTCAACTCCGTCACGCTCCCGCTCGTCGCCTATTACCCGCAGAACATCGACGTCGCGGTCCCGTGCACCGAGGTGTCGGCGGTCGCGGAGTCGGGCGGCGGGAACGTCCTCGTTTCCACGGCGCCGGCACAGGCCCCGGATGCGGGCGCGCGGGCGCTCACGGTCTCCGTCGCCGGTGAGCAGGTCGAGGTCCGCTCGCGCGGCTCGCTCATCGCCACCGCACCGGTCTCCGCGCTCAAGAACGGCGGCTGCTCGGAGATCAAAGTCCACTCCGACGCAAACCTCACCGCCGCCGAGTTCACCGGCGCGATGGACGAGGACGGCAATACCTACTCCGGGGCGACGGGCGACGACGTGCGCCCGCAAGTCGTCGGCATCTACTCGGACATCAGCGGCGCGGCCCCCGAGGGGCTGTCCGTCGACATCGAGATCGATTCGCGATACACCACCGATCCGACCCTCATCAAGAAGATCGCGATCGGCCTCGGCGTGCTCATGGTCATCGCCTCGCTCATCGCGCTGCACAGGCTGGACCGGCGCGACGGGCGCACCTCGCGCCGCTTCGCCCCGCGGAACTGGTGGAAGCCGAGACCGCTCGACCTCCTGGTCATGGCCACGCTCGTGCTCTGGCACATCATCGGCGCGAACACCTCGGACGACGGCTACATCATCACCGAGGCCAGACTCGCCCCTCACTCCTCGTACATGCCCGAGGTGTTCCGCTATTTCGGCGCCCCGTATGCGCCGTTCGGCATGCCGTACTACCTGTACTCATTCATCAGCCACTTCACGCTTGCCAGCGTGTGGCTGCGGCTGCCCACTCTCATCCTCGCCTTCGCCACGTGGTTCCTCATCTCCCGTGAGGTCATCCCGCGCCTCGGCGTCGCGGCACGGCACCACGCGGCCGTGCGCTGGACCGCGGCGGCGATCTTCCTCGCGTTCTGGCTCACGTACAACAACGGCATCCGCCCCGAGCCGATCGTGGCGTTCGGCGTCATCGCGACGTGGGTGTCCCTCGAGCGAGCCCTCGCCACGAACAGACTCCTGCCCGCGGCCGTGGCCTTTATCGTCGGCGGTCTCACGCTGTCCGCGGCGCCGACAGGCACGTTTTGCATCGCAGCGATCATCGCGGCGGCGAGGCCGCTGCTCGTACTCATCGTGCGGCGCGCGAAGCGCGACGGCTGGGCGGCGACCATCGCGCCGCTGCTCGCCTCGGGCCTCGGCATCCTTTTCCTCATCTTCCTCGACCAGCCGCTCAAGAGCACCCTCCAGTCCTCGGCGCTCCTCGGCCGCGTCGGCCCCAAGGGGGAGTGGTACGAGGAGTACTGGCGCTACCAGTGGCTGCTCGACCCGACCCCGGACGGCTCGCTCGCCCGCCGTTTCGCGATGATCGCGCTGATCATCGCCCTGGTCACCTGCGCGATGATCCTGTTCCGCAAGGGCCGCATCCCGGGCGTCGCGCTCGGCCCGAGCCGCCGCATTCTCGGCCTGTCGGTGCTCTCCATCGCGTTTATGGCCTTCAACCCCACGAAGTGGACGCACCACTTCGGCGCGTTCGCCTCGATCGGCGCTCTGCTCGGCGCGCTGGTCACGCTCGCGGTGCTGCCGGCGGCGACCCGCTCGCTGCGCAACCGCGTGCTGTTCCTCGCGGGAATCTTCTTCCTCCTCGCGCTCAGCTTCACCGCGCCAAACGGCTGGTGGTACATCTCCATCTACGGCATCCCGTTCGGCGGCGTCGCCCCGAGCGTCAAGGGCATCCACCTCTACGAGGTGTTCTTCGTGCTCATGTTCGTCGCGATGTTCGCGGCGTTGCTGCTTCATTTCCGCGAGGCCTTCGTCCCGCCGAAGGAGAAGCCGGAGCAGGGGCCCGAGTCGAGATTCAAGACGCTCCTCAAGGAGACAGCCAATGCTCCGCTCGGCCTCGCGGCGGGCTTCGTCGTCCTCGTCATGGTCGCCTCGATGCTCTACGCCGCCAAGGTGCAGGCGCCCGCCTACTCGGTGGCGCAGCAGAACATCAACGGCCTAAAAGGCAACGAGTGCGCGCTCGGCGACGCCGTACTCGCGGAGCCGGACCCCAACAAGGGCATGCTCAAGCCGGCATCGCTCGACGTCGCACACGGTCTCGACGCGAAGAGCGAGGGCGACGTGTTCACCGCCAACGGCATCCCGCGGGATCTCTCCTCCTCGGTCAATGTCGACGCCAACACTGGCGGACCGAGCACGGGCGAAAACTCCGACGACTCCGCCGCGACGGCCGGCACCGGCGGCGGCACTACTGCCGTCGAGGGCATCAACGGCTCGCGCACTGCGCTGCCGTTCGGGCTCGACCCGGAGACGACCCCGGTGCTCAGTTCCTACCAGCAGGGTGACGTCCAGATCTCCGGCATGATCGAATCCGATTGGTACACGCTGCCGTCGGCGCAGGAGCGCGGGCCGCTGCTCACGATGGCCGTCGCCGGCCGCTTCCGCGAGGGCGAGGTCAAGATCGAGTACACCACCGGCGACCCGACGCAGGGCGACAAGACGGAGGCCGTCGACTCGGTCGATCCCATCGACGTGGGACCGGCACCGTCATGGCGCAACCTCCGCGTGCCGCTCGACGAAATCCCCGACGACGCCACCGCCGTGCGGGTCGTGGTCAAGGACGACGATTCGGACCCGGACCGCTGGATCGCCGTGACACCGCCGCGTATCCCCGTCACGCAGACGATGCAGGATCTCATCGGCGACTCCGCGCCGGTGCTCCCGGACTGGGCCGTGGCCTTCCACGTGCCGTGCGTGCGCCCGTTCGAGGAGTTCGCCGGGGTCACCGAGCTGCCCGAGTACCGGATCCTCCCGGACCGCGGACTCGCCGCCTCATCGACGAACACCTGGGAAGGCTGGGACGGCGGCGGCCCCCTCGGGTTCATCGAGCTCACGCTCGAGGGCGAGACCGTGCCTACCTATCTCGACCACGATTGGGACCGCGACTGGGGTTCGCTCGTGCGCTACAAGCCGTTCGTTCCCGACGCGAAGCCGGCGGAGGTGCAGCACGAGGAGGTCACCCGCTCCGGTTTGTACGATGCGGGCCCGGTCTCGGCATAACGGACGCTAGGATCGGCGGCGATCGGGTGGCCCGGTTCGACCCACGTGGTCCGGGCCGGGTCGCCCACCCGTCACCGCCGAAGCAACAAAGGGGAAGACCATGGTTTCTGACGCCGGACAGCGCACCTTCGACACGCTCGAAGTCGACATCGATCGCTCGGCTCGCACGGCGGTCGTGACCCTCAACCGGCCCGAGAAGCTCAACGCGCTCAATGTGCAGGTGCAGCGAGAGATGGCAGAGGCCGTCGAGGAGCTCGACGCCGACCCGGGTATCGGGGCCATCGTCGTCACCGGCTCGGAGAAGGCGTTCGCCGCCGGCGCGGACATCTCCGAGATGTCGGCCTTCGACTACCCACGGACCTTCGTCGAGGATTTCATGGGCAACTGGGCCAGGGTCTCCGGAGCGCGCACACCGCTCATCGCGGCGGTGTCCGGGTACGCCCTCGGCGGCGGCTGCGAGCTCGCCATGATGTGCGACATCATCCTCGCCGCCGAGAACGCGAAGTTCGGGCAGCCGGAGATCAACCTCGGGGTCATTCCCGGCATGGGCGGATCGCAGCGCCTCACCCGCGCCATCGGACAGTACAAGGCGATGGACCTCATCCTCACCGGCCGCATGATGGGCGCGGAGGAGGCCGAGCGCGCCGGGCTGGTCTCGCGGATCGTGCCCACGGCAGAGCTCCTCGAGGAGGCGAAGAAGACGGCCGCGACCATCGCCTCGAAGTCCGATTACTCGACGAAGGTCGCGAAGCTGGTGACCCGCCGCGCGCTCGAAACCACCCTCGAGCAGGGCCTCGAGTTCGAGAAGGCGAACTTCTACGCGATGTTCGGCACGCCGGACCAGAACGAGGGTATGGCGGCGTTCGTGGACAAGCGCGAACCCAAGTGGGATCGCTAGTGGCGCAGGGCGACTGGACTCCGCCGCGCCGCGATCCTGCGGATCCGCTTGAGGTGCTCGTGCTCACGGGATTCCTCGGCGCCGGTAAGACCACGCTGTTCAATTACCTGCTCTCCGGGCTCTCCGGTTTGCGGGTCGCCGCCGTGGTCAACGATTTCGGGGCCGTCGAGGTCGACGCTCTATCGGTGGCCGGGCGCGTGGATTCGACGATCTCGCTCGCCGGCGGATGCATGTGCTGCGAGATCGACATCACCGAGGTCGACACCGCTCTCGCTGACCTCGCCGCGCCCGAGCACGCGCTCGACCTCGTGGTGATCGAGGCGTCCGGCCTCGCCGAGCCCGACGTCCTCGCGCGTCTCGTGCGCCGCCAGCCGCGCGACACCATCGCCTACGGCGGCCTGGTCAACGTCGTCGACGCCGTGCATTTTCCGGAGACCGCGCAGCGCCATCCGCAGATCGAGCGGCACCTCGCGATCTCGGATCTCCTCGTGCTCACCAAGACGGATCTCCTGGACGCCGATAAGGAGAAAGACATCCGCACCGACCTCGCCCGGCGCGCCCCTCGAACGCCCCTGACGACGGCCGTCCGCGGCCGCCTGGACATGCGCCTGCTCTTCGGCGGAGGCGAGCGGCGCTCGGGGAGCGGCGCTGGGGACGGCGCGCAGAGCGGCGTCGACGAATCGCACGAGAGAGAGGAAGCGCACGGGCACGACGAGCACGGACACGGCCACTCCCACCTCCACGACTCGTACACCTCGGCGGTCGCCGCCCCGGAGCGGCCATTGCACCCGCGACGCTTCCTCGAGGAGATCGGCAGGCTCCCCGCCGGCGTTTTCCGGGCGAAGGGCACGGTGGTGCTCGCAGCGGAGGATGGACCGTGGTCGTACGAGATGAGCAAGGTCGGATCGATGCTCGATCTCCGCGCGAAGGGGCCGAGCGGGCCGGGGGAGGTCACGCAGGTCGTCGTCATCGGAGTAGATCTGCCCACCTCGACCGCGGCTTGCCTCGACCAGGCCGAGCTGGGGGAGGGAGAGCAGGTGCGGCGAGAGGACGGCTTCGTGCTCGAGCCCTTTCTCGTCGCGCCGGAGGACGCGATGGATACCGAGGGCTGGATTTTCGACGACGAGCGCTCCACCCCCACGACGGGCGCGGCCTCGATGTTGTACGACCCAGAGGATCCCGACGAGGCGGACCCCGCGAACACGCCGTAACCACACGTCTCGGTTAGGGAAGCCTTAGCCCTTAGCTGCGGTTTTGCTGTGGGTTTCGGGCGCCGCGGGGCGTCTGCGCAGGTCGCGAGGTCGGCGGCGAATCCCGTTTGCGCCAGACAACGTGACACGTCAAGTAGGTGTTTGAGGTGGGGGTAGAAATACCCCTATAGTGGGGGCGAACGACCACCGGGGCCGACACGCTTCTCGTCGACCCGCGAAGAGGGGCCGTCGTGAGGAATCGTCATGAGTGAAACGCGTACGAGTCATTCCGCCGGGCTGCGGCGGAAACGGGACAGCGACCGAGCCGCGATCCGCGCCGCCCTTGATGAGCTGCGGAAGCGGACCGGAGTGCCGCTGGTCGCCGGGGGTTACGTCGGGGAGAACAAGACCCTCCACGTGTGCGAGGCCCACGGGCTGAGCACCCTCCAGGACATCGATGTCGAGGTCGCCCCCGGCGTCGGGGTCGGCGGGCGGATCGTCGCCACCGGCAAGCCCTTCGGGGTCACCGAGTACCTCCGCTCCGGGGTCATCAGCCACGAGTTCGACGAGCTCGTCCGCACGGAGGGCGTCCGCTCGGTCGCGGCGATTCCGGCGATCGTCGGCGATTCCGTGCGCGCCGTGCTCTACGTCGCCATGCGGACCAACGTCCGCTTCGGCGAGAAATCCCTCGCGGAGATGACGGCTGTCGGCCGCCGTCTCGAACAGCACCTTGCGGTGGCCGATGCTCTCGAGGGCAATAATGCGGGCCGCGGTCTCGGCGCCCGGGCCGCCCGCGGCTCCCTTTCTGCCGGCGTCGGCGGCTCCCTGGGCGGGGCCGCGCACGCCGAGGGCGACACCGCGGTCCCGGAGTTCGATGCGGCGCTCGTCCACGAACGAATGCGCGAGACCCATGCCAAGCTGCGCGTTCTCTCTTCGCGGACCGAGGACCCGCTCACGCGGATGGAGCTCGAGTCCATCGCCGCGGATCTCGTGGCACCGAGCTCCCAGGTCTCCGCGGCGAAGCTCGCCCGACGCGAGCTCGACGTGCTCGCCTGCGTCGCGCAGGGCAAGACCAATATCGAGACCGGCCAGATCATGGGGATCGGCGCGGAGACGGTCAAGAGCTACCTGCGTTCGGCGATGCGGAAGCTCGATGCCCACACCCGCTACGAGGCGGTCAACGCCGCCCGCAGGATCGGCGCCCTTCCGTAGACGACACGGAAGTCCGCCCGGATCTCGGGCGTCGGCGAGTCCGAGGGACCGGGTGCAAACGGCGGCTCCGCGAGGGGGCGCGGAGCCGCGCCGTCATTCCCCCGAGTCTTGATCCGGGGTCGAGGCCCGATCCGTGTCTGGATCCGTGGCCGCGCCCCGCTCGGCTCGCTCGCCGCCCGGGCGCCAGAGCACATCGTCTCCGCCGTTCGCAGTCCGGCAGAGGACGAACAGCAGGTCCGAGAGTCGGTTGAGATACTTCGCGGGCAGCGCGGACGTGTTCTCGGGGTGCTCGCGCACCGCGGTCCACGCACTGCGTTCGGCCCGGCGGCACACGGTCCTCGCCACGTGCAGGTGCGCGGCGAGCGGCGTCCCGCCGGCGAGGATAAAGGACGTGAGCGCGGGGAGCGGGGCATTGAGTTCGTCGATGAGGCCCTCGAGCCGCTTGATGTACCCGGGTGTGATCCGCAGCGGCGCATATTTCGGGTTCTCCTCTACGGGTGTGGAGAGGTCGGCGCCGGCGTCGAAGAGATCGTTCTGAACCGAGGAGAGCACCTCGCGCATCGCCGCCGACGGTTCGCCGCACGCGAGCGCGAGGCCGATCGCCGCGCCGGTTTCGTCGCAGTCCGCATAGGCCACGAGCCGGGAATCGTCCTTGGCGACGCGATCGAAATTCGACAGCCCGGTGGAGCCTTCGTCGCCGGTCCGTGTGTAGATGCGGGTCAGATGCACAGCCATATCGCGAGGCTACCGCGCCGCGGACACGCGGCGGCCCCACATCTAATAGTGTGGTCGACGTGAGTAAGCCTTCAGGACAGATTTCCAGAAGTTACTTCGTGCAGGGGGGAGTGCGCCTCGATGGAGAAATCGAGGTAACGGGCGCGAAGAACAGCGTTCTCAAACTCATGGCCATCGCGCTTATGGCAACCGGTCGCACGACCCTGACCAATTGCCCGGACATCGCGGACATCGAGGCGATGGCCGCGGTGCTGCGGCTCCTCGGATGTGAGGTCGAGGTCGCGGGTGATGTCGTGACGATCGATACGCCCGAGGAAATCTCCAACGAGGCCACGGACAAGGCGGTGCAGAAGCTGCGCGCCTCGGTGTGCGTGCTCGGCGCGCTCGTGGGCAGGACCGGCGGCGCTGTCGTCGCGATGCCCGGCGGTGATGCCATCGGCAACCGGCCGCTCGACATGCACCAGCGTGGGCTCAACCACCTCGGCGCGGAGACCCACATGGACCACGGCCGAGTCGTGGCCAGGGCGGAAAAGCTCACGGGTGCCGAATACCGGCTCACGTTCCCGTCGGTGGGGGCGACGGAGACCTTCGTCATGGCCGCGGCGCTCGCCGAGGGCAAGTCGGTGCTGAGTAACGCCGCGCGCGAGCCGGAGATCTCGGATATCTGCGAGCTGCTGTCGAAGATGGGCGCGAAGATCACCGGGGCCGGGACCTCGACCATCGAGATCGAGGGCGTCCCCGAGCTCAGCCCGGTGTCCCATCGGGTTATCGGCGACAGGATCGTCGGAGCGACGTGGGCGTTCGGCGCGGTGATGACCCGTGGTGACCTCACGATCACCGGCGTCGATCCGATGCACATGCACGTCGCGCTCGAGAAGCTGCGTGGCGCCGGTGCCGAGATCGAGGTCCTCGGGCCGAAGAGCATCCACGTGGTCCAGGAGAAGCAGCCGCTCGCCATATATACGCAGACGATGCCGTTCCCCGGTTTCCCCACGGATCTCCAGCCGATGGCCATCGCGCTCGCCGCGGTGTCCAAGGGGATGAGCGTGGTTACGGAGAACATCTTCGAGTCCCGCTTCCGCTTCGTCGAGGAGATGGTCCGCATGGGTGCGGACGCGGAGACCGACGGCCACCACGCGAAGATCGTCGGCCGCGACCGCCTCGACTCCGCAACCGTGTGGGCTTCCGATATCCGCGCCGGAGCCGGCCTGGTGCTGGCCGCGATGTGCGCGGACGGGGAGTCCGAAGTCTGCGAGGTGCACCATATCGAGCGCGGCTACCCCGAGTTCATCGAGAACGTGCGCTCCCTCGGCGGGATAATCCGCGCAGCAGAAGAGCTTGTCTAGGTAACGGGTGGGCTCGGGTCCGGTTTCCGGCCGCCTCCTGTTTCTCCCCGCTCATGACGGCGCAGGTCCGAACGTTACGGCGTTCGCGACCTGCGCCGTTTCTCGTGTCCAGGAGCCCCGCCGCCGTGCCGGCCGGGCGCCCCGCGAACTGCGAACGACGGAGAAGTGGCGGGCACATGACGGGAGAAATGCCCTCTGACCTGCAGATTTGGTTTGCTGTTCCAGAGTGTGTAACTTAATTGGAGCCGCGAGAGAGAGCGGGGCCGGATCCCGGAAGGATCTGGTTCTCCTCCACCACGACGGGATCGACTCAGTCCGAGTCCGACTCGCCGAGCGACACGGTTTGCACCGAGTCGCCCGGATGAGTTAAGCTGGATGAGTTGCTTCCGCGAGGTTGTGGCGCCGGGAATGAGGTTCTGGCT
>NZ_DAINST010000060.1:16816-19831 GCF_036741115.1 Dietzia sp. | reverse complement strand
CTTCCGGATTTGCCTGAATACCGCACGGGTTTGATCATCGTCGGCTTGGCCAGGTGTATTGCCATGGTCGTGATCTGGAACGACCTTGCCTGCGGCGATCGGGAAGCGACTGCTGTATTGGTTGCAATCAACTCGGTATTCCAAGTTGTCGCGTTCTCGCTGTTGGGCTGGTTCTATCTCACGGTGCTACCGGGATGGCTCGGTCTTGATTCTCAAGGGCTTGACGTGTCGATATGGCAGATCGCTGTGAACGTTGTCGCATTCCTTGGCGTTCCCCTTGTCGCAGGGTTTCTTTCACGGTGGCTTGGCGAGAGACTTCGAGGCCGTGAATGGTACGAGTCTCGTTTTGTTCCGGTAATCAGCCCGTGGGCGCTCTACGGTTTGCTGTTCACAATCGTTTTGCTGTTTGCGTTGCAAGGTGAAGCCATCACGAAGAACCCGTTGGACGTTGTTCGCATCGCCCTTCCGCTCCTGATCTACTTCGCGGTGATGTGGATGGTAGGAATGCTGCTCGGCCGCGGGATCGGTCTTGGATACGCGCGCTCGACCACTCTCGCGTTCACTGCGGCCGGCAATAACTTCGAGCTCGCCATTGCCGTTGCGATCGGCACGTTCGGAGCTACCTCCGGGCAAGCACTTGCCGGGGTCGTGGGCCCGTTGATCGAGGTTCCCGTCCTAGTCGGGCTCGTGTACGTGTCATTGTGGGCAGCTAAGGCCTGGTTTCACACCGATCCCATGACCGGTCAACTCACTACTGAATCGAAAGTCCAATGACCACCAATACTGCGCCCTCGAGCCTTGATGCGTGTACTCCGACGACCTCCGCTGCGATAGACATTGCAGCTGCGGCCAAGGTGGCTACCGTTCTCAAGGCGATCGCCGATCCATTCCGTTTACGAATGCTTTCGGCGATCGCGATGGACCCGCGTGGAGAATCGTGTGTCTGTGACCTTGCCGGGCTCTCTGACGTCTCGCAGCCAACGGTGTCCCATCACCTGAAAGTTCTAAAAGACACCGGCATGCTTCACGCCGAACGGCGCGGAACGTGGGTGTGGTATCGAATTGCGCCCGCGCGGCGCACGGCCGTGACGGCTCTTCTTGATGGTTTTGCGCCAGCTGCGGTGCTCGGCGAAGGTGGCGCCGATGTTGATCCTGGCGACCGAGATCAAGCATCGGCGGACTCGTGGGTCAGTCACCTTGCCGAGGAACTCGCCGAGGACTACGGCTCCGTGGACCGTGACCTCGTGGTGGCGATTGTTCGTGAATCGTATGCAGCCCTTGCGCGAACGGCGACTGTCACGCGGTACTTGATTCCGCTGGCGGAACGGTTCGCTCGTCAACGGCTAGCTGACCTCAGTCGCGATCGCGATACCGCAGCGCCGCAAGTTCTGTTCGTGTGCGTGCAGAATGCCGGGCGCTCTCAACTTGCTGCGGCCCTGGTCAACAAGCTGAGCGATGGAAAAGTGGTGGCACGCTCGGCCGGGTCATCTCCGGCTTCGCAGGTCCACCCACACGTGCACTCAATGCTTAAGGGCATCGCCGGTGAGCAGTACACAAGTGAGGTGTTCCCCAAACCTCTCACCGATGATGCAGTTCGCGCCGCCGACGTCGTGGTGACGATGGGGTGTGGCGATATTTGTCCGATCATCCCAGGCGTTCGCTATGAACAGTGGGCTGTGGGCGATCCGTCACTGGCCACGGGCGACGAAGCTGAATCCATTCGCAGTGACATCGAAAGTCACGTACGCGACCTTCTTGGTCGCCTGAACTCATAGAAGAGAATCGGAGCACGGTCATGGACCAGCCAGCTAAGCCATCGGTGCTGTTCGTATGCGTAAAGAACGCCGGAAAGTCGCAGATGGCGGCAGCGCTTATGCGCCACCTCTCACACTCGCCGGTCCAAGTCTATTCGGCCGGCACCCGCCCCGGAAATGCGCTCAATGACTTATCGGTTACGACTCTGGCCGAAGTCGGAGCAGGAGTTGATGGGGAGTACCCCAAACCCATCGAACCGGCCATTCTCCGTTCGGTGAACAGGGTCATTGTCATTGGCGAGGAAGCCATCGTCGAGCCGATCCCAGGCATGGTGGGCACGATCGACACGTGGACCATTGACGAGCCCTCCGCTCGTGGCATCGAGGGGATCGAGCGAATGCGACTGGTGCGTGACCAGCTCGCCGACAAGGTGCACCGTCTCGACGCCGATTTGGCGAACCAAACGCCCTCTTAGCCGCTGCAGAGGGGAATGCGCCCCGGTGGCCCGGCCTGTTGACCGGGCCGCCGGGGCGCCCAGCGTATCCGCTCTATCGGGCGGCTTCGACGGTGAGGTCGATGGTGGGTGCTGCCGACCCGCAGCACCCACCTTGCGACTCATTATCGGGCGCGTCATAGATGCCGGCGCCGCCGCAGACTCCCGTGTCGGGCAGTTCGAGTTCCACACGGGCCGCGGCCTCGTGGTCGCCGCTGATTTCGGCCACGACACTGCGGACCTGCTCGAAACCGGTCATAGCGAGGAATGTCGGCGCGCGGCCGTACGACTTCGCCCCGACGATGTAAAAGCCGGGCTCAGGGTGGGCCAGGTCCGCGGCGCCGGTGGCTTGGACCGAGCCGCACGAATGCACGTTCGGGTCGACCTCGGCAGCAACCTTGGACGGAGCCTGCAATCCAGCGTCAAGGTCGAGGCGAATCTCGGACAGGAACGACAGGTCCGGGCGGAAGCCGGTAGAGACAATCACCGTCTCCGCCGGGGCGAGTGTCCTGCCGTCCTGGGCAATGAGCACCGCCTGGCCGTTGTCACTGTCAATGCGCTCCGTGCGGAACCCTGTCACGAGGTCGACGAGGCCTTCGTCAACAGCCTTCTTGGCCCGCTGACCGAGGGCGCCGCGCTCGGGCAGCTCGTCCGCTGCGCCACCACCGAACACAGACCCGATAGCCCCGCGACGAAGCACCCAGGTCACGTGGGTACTGGAATCGCGGCGCACAATCGTCGCCAGATCGCCGATGGCTGTGGCCGCT
>NZ_DAINST010000060.1:0-16806 GCF_036741115.1 Dietzia sp. | reverse complement strand
TAGCCGCCGCCGTGGTGGGCCTCGCCCTCACCGCTACCCCGCCGCCTCGGCCGCCCCGCAGGAGACCTTCGTGCCCACGGGGATCGTCTCGCCGGACGGGGTGTTCTTGGGGTCCGGCTCCGTGGCCTCGGTCGAATTCGGCTGGCCGGTATTCGCCGATGTCGTGTTCCCGGACGTGAAGCCGCTGTTCCAGGCGCTTGCGGACGGCTCCGCCGTCGTCCTCGACTTTATCGAGGCAGGGGGCGAACGGACTGCCCGGACCGCTCCGCGAACTCGTGCCCACGTTCCTCCGCTGAGGCAGCGCCCGGACCTCTGGCGCCCGCGTCGAGGTCCTTCCCGCGCCTCTGGCGCCGCATCAAGTGAAGGCCTCGGCTTATCGAATAACAGCGTTCTAATAAAAGTTAGTTTCCCTAGTGTTAATGTTGCTGTAAGCGACAAACATTGAGGGGATTTCATGTTCACGCCAAGGGGTTCGATTTCGCATGCCGCCAAGACGGTGGCCGCCACGGTCTTCGCGGGGGCGCTCGGCGCAGCCGCAGTAGCGGGAGCCGGGACGGCTGCGGCCGCCGAGCCGGCGCCGCTCGGCTCGGCGGAGGTTTCCGCCTCCGTGCAGGGCTCGCTCATGGACCAGCCGGAGAACGATCCGAACCTGCCGATCGGGGAGGACCCGTTCCTCGGCCCGCTCCCGGTCCCCTTCAACATCGCGGCGGGCGTCAAGGCCGCGCTGGCCCCACAGGTAGCGCCCCCGGGGGCCAATGACTGGAATTGCAAGCCCAGCGCGGAGCACCCGCGCCCGGTCGTCCTCGTCAACCCGACCGTCACCACGCAGGCCCTCGCCTTCCAGGCCGGAGCGCCACTGTTACACAACGCCGGGTACTGCGTGTTCACGTTTAACTACGGAAACGTGACCCCGTTCCCGGACTTCCCGGCGCAGGCCCTCGGGGACATCCCCACGGGCGCCCAGGTCCTCTCCGACACGGTGGACCGGGTCCTCGCGGCATCGGGCGCCGAGCAGGTCGACCTCGTCGGCCACTCGCAGGGCGGCGGGATCATGCCGGACTACTACCTCAAGGAGCTCGGCGGCGCCGAGAAGGTCCACACCAAGGTCGGCATCTCGCCCTCGACGGGCACCTCTCTGAGCACACTGGCGTTCCTCCGCACCCTCATCCCGGTCCTCGGGCCGATCGTCTACGGGAGCATCGACACCCTTACTCCGGCTTCGACTCAGCAGGTCTACGATTCGGAGGTTTCGAAGAAGGTGTACCCGGACGGGGTCGTATCGCCGGCCGAGGGAGTGGAAAACTATGCCATCGTCACCGACCAGGACGAGGTGGTCACCCCCTACACCGGCCAGTTCTACGAAGGCGTCCCCGAGGATCACAACATTCTTCTCCAGGATGGCTGCGTGGTCGACCGCTCGGAGCACGTTTCCACGATGTACAACGAACGTGCGTGGAGGCATGTCCTCAACTCGCTCGATCCGGAACGCCGCCAGGGCGTCCCCTGCTTCCCGGTCGCGCCCTTCGCGCCCTGGGTCAAGTAGCTTCCGCTAGTCCCTTCCGCCTGCGGGGAAGCGGAACACGGCGAACAGCGTCGCGGCGACCACGAGAGTGGGAATCCACGTGAATCCCGCCTCGATCGCCGTGAGCGCCGAGTCCGGCTGGGCCGCGCCGCCCGCCGAGGACACGTAGCCCCCTGCGGCGAGGACGAGTCCGAAGGCGAGAGGGCCGCCCGCGAGGCCGAGCGTCTCCCCGCCGGACCACAGCCCGGTGAAGACCCCGGCCCGGTTCTGTCCCGTGGCGGTCGCATCTGCGGCCGCCACGTCGTTCATCATGGCGGGCGGGAAGATCTGGCAGCCGGCGTATCCGCCGCCCATCACTGCGATGGTGGCGCACGTCGTCACGATCCCGAGGTGCAGTGCACCCCAGGTGGCGAGGCCGCCCAGAGCGAGAAGGCCCGTCGCGAGGGCGAGGCCGGTGCGCCGGTCGAAACGCCTGGCGAGAAGCTCCCACGCGGGCGTGAGGACGATCGCCGGGCCGACGAAGCATACGAAGAGCACCGAGGACGCGGACTCCGAGCCGAGGACGTGCCGGGCCACGTAGTCGACCCCCGCGAGCACCATGCCCGTGCCGAAGGCCTGCAGCATCCACACGGCCGCGATCGCGCGGAACGGGCCGTTCCCGAGAACGAGGGAGAGCTGCTCGCGCAGCGCTCCGCCCGCCGCCTCGGTGCGCCGGAATCGTGCCCGCCCGAGGCTTCTCCACGAGAGCCACGCGCCGGCGGCGATGAGTGTCCCGACAAAGATCCCGACCGCGGGGTAGCCGATCGCGTCTCGAAGGAGCGGCGAGGCGCCACCCGTGATGAGGATGACCACCGCGAGGATCGTGACCCGCCACGCCATGAACCGCGTGCGTTCGTCGTAGTCGTCGGTGATCTCGGTGAGCACGGTGTTGAACGGGATCTGGAAGAACGAAAACGCCGTGGCGCAGGCGAGGAACGCGAGGAACACCCACAGTGCACCCAGGCCGGATCCCAGGCCCGCGGGGACCGCGAAGAGCACGGCGAATCCCACCGCCAACGCGAGGACCGCGGGGAGCAGGAACGGCCGCCGCGGCCCGTGCGGGTGGACGAACCCGTCGGAGAGGCGGCCCACGAACGGGTTGAGCAGCACATTCCACGCCTTCGGGGCGAACACGATGAGCCCCGCGAGCCACGCGGCGACGCCGAGCGAGTCCGTGAGCAGGGGGAGGAGCAGCAGGCCCGGCACAGCGTTGAACGACGTGATGGCGAGCTCCGCGGCACCGTAGCCCGCGCGATCCCGCGCGGAATAGGTGGGCGTGGTCGGTTGCACAAATCAAAGAACTACCACCGTTGACGGCGGAGGCCCCGGAAAACGGAGCGCCTCGGTGGCGAGGTCTACCATCGTTCTGCGCCGTCCGCGGCGTGCTTCGGGCGAATGCCCCAGCGAAGAATTGTTGAACTCCCGAACGTCACAGATCCACAGAAAGAACAGGTACCACCATGTCCGCTCCCGCACGTTTCCTCGGCCGCGCGCTCTTCGCCCCGCTCTTCTACGCGGGTGCGCGCAACGCGATCTCCAAGGCCGACGGGGTCGCAGGGCTCATCGACAAGCGCCGTGCGCAGGTCGGGCTCACGGACCTCCCGGTGTCCTCGAAGCAGCTCGTCCAGGTGAACGGAGCAACGCAGATCGGGCTGAGCACCACGATGGCTCTAGGGATCGCGCCGCGCCTCTCCGCGCTCGGGCTCATCGGCTCGCTCGTTCCCACTACCCTTGCGGGCCATGCCTTCTGGGAGGAAGACGACGAGACGGCGAAGAACAACCAGCTCCTCCAGTTCGTCAAGAACGCCGCTGTCGTCGGCGGCCTCCTCTACGTCTCGGGGGCCCCGAAGCGCTAGGGGTACCGGGCGAGGGCAGGGTAACGGTCCTGGGATCGGCGGGAGTCCGGGCGAGAGACTACCGTTGTAGGTGGGAACACTTAGGACAGTCAAGGAGGCTCCATGGCCGACACACGCTCCAGCGACGGCACGACAGGCACGCCGGTCGTCTCCGGCACCGCACAGGTCATCAACGACTCTGCCTCGGGATCGTCGAAGCACAAGGTCGTCATCATCGGCTCGGGCTTCGGCGGGCTCGCCGCCGCCCAGGAGTTCAAGGGCAACGAGAACGTCGAGGTCACGATCGTCGCCCGGACCGGGCACCACCTCTTCCAGCCGCTGCTCTACCAGGTGGCCACGGGCATCCTCTCGGTCGGCGAGATCGCTCCGTCGACGCGCATGATCCTCCGGGATCAGGAGAACGCGCGCGTCGTCCTCGGCGATGTCGAGCGGATCGATATCGAGAAGAAGCTAGTCTACGCCGAGATGGGCCATATCGATTTCGAGCTCACCTACGACAGCCTCATCGTCGCCGCCGGCGCCGGGCAGTCCTACTTCGGCAACGACCATTTCGAGGTCTTCGCCCCGGGGATGAAGACGATCGACGACGCCCTCGAGCTCCGCTCGCGGATCCTCGGCTGCTTCGAGCAGGCCGAGATCACCGAGGACCCCGAGGAGCGCCGCCGCCTCCTCACCTTCGTCATCGTCGGCGCGGGACCCACGGGCGTGGAGATGGCGGGCCAGGTCGCCGAGCTCGCGCACAAGACCCTGCGCGACAGCTTCCGCACCTTCGATCCCGCGGACGCCCGGGTCATCCTCATGGACGCCGCGCCGCTCGTGCTTCCGCCGTTCGGCGAGAACCTCGGCGCTAAGGCCCGCGCCGCGCTCGAGCGGATCGGCGTCGAGGTGCAGCTCAATGCGATGGTGCAGAACGTCGACTACGACGGCATCGAGGTCAAATACAAGGACGGGCACGTCGAGCGCATCCCGGCCTCGTGCAAGATCTGGTCGGCCGGCGTCGCCGCGAGCCCGCTCGGCTCCCACGTCGCCGAGCAGACCGGAGCGGAGGTCGACCGCGCCGGCCGCGTCAAGGTTAACGAGGACTTCACGCTCCCCGGGCAGCCGGACGTGTTCCTGGTCGGCGACATGGTCAACCTAAACAACTGGCCCGGCGTCGCGCCGTTCGCGCAGCAGGGCGGGCGCTACGTCTCCCGGCTCATCGCCAACGAGCTCGAGGGCGCCTCGCCCGCGCAGCGCAAGCCCTTCAAGTACTTCGACAAGGGCTCGATGGCGACGGTCTCGCGCTACTCTGCTGTGGTCAAGGTCGGCAAGCTGCAGATCTCGGGCTTCATCGCCTGGCTCATGTGGCTCGCGGTGCACCTCGCCACGCTCGTCGGCTTCCGTAGCCGCTTCATGGCGATCATCTCGTGGGGCATGCAGGTCAACGGCAACCGCCGCGCGCAGCTCACCTCCACCAAGCAGTGGGCGTACGGCCGCCAGGCGATGCAGAACCTCGAGGGCGGCAAGGACGCGAAGGGCGCCAAGGAGATCTCCGAGTAGTCGAGCCCGGTGGTCGGCCGCGGGGCGTTCGGGCAAGGATCGGTAAAAGCCGGGTATGACGGCGGAGGCTACGAGACAATGGACCTCCGCCGTCAGGCATAGCCGTATACACAACCCGGAGGTCCGATGAGTCTCACGCCCGAACAGATCCGTGCCACTGCCGAGGCCTACGTGGCCGCGCTCGATCGCAGCGACACCGACGCGCTGGCCGCGCTCTACGCCGAGGGAGCGGCCGTCGAGGACCCGGTGGGTTCGCCCGTGCGAGAGGGCAACGCGGCGATCGGCGAGTTCTACGGGAACCTCGCCGGGCTGCGGATGGACGCGAAGCTTCTCGAGGTCCGCGTGTGCGGGCGCGAGCTGCTGTTCAACTTCGAGCTCGTGACCCACTTCGACGAGAACACCCGGACCACGATCAACGTGTGGGACAACATGGTCCTCGACGACGAAGGCAAGGTTCTGTCGATGAAGGCCTACTGGGGCGAGGACAACGTTTCCTAGCGGCTCGCACAGGAGGCGCCCGCGGCCCGGGCCGGCGGGGGCTACCATCGTGGCGTGATTACCTCGATTGTCTTCGTCCAGGTCGATACGTCCCGCATCCCCGAGGTCGCCGAATCGATCGCGGAACTCGACGGCGTCTCGGAGGTCTATTCGGTCACCGGCGCGATCGACCTCATCGTGCTGGTCCGCACCCGGAGCCACGAAGAGATAGCCCAGGTCGTCTCCGACAGGCTCAACAAGATCGACGGGGTCATCGAGACCGAGACCCACATCGCTTTCAGGGCGCTGTCGAAGGTCGACCTCCAGGCCGCGTTCAGCCTCGGCTTCGAGGAGTAGCCGTGCCCGGCGCGCACTCGCGCAGGGCCCCACGCCACACGCATAGCCCGGCGCCGCGCCTGCCCTGCGGGTCGGCCCTGCCGGCCCGGCCTCAGGAGGCGCGGGCCGTGGTCTCCGAGGCCGCCGAACTCGCCGCGGCGGCGCTGCGCGCCGCTCCGTCCTCGTGCTCAAGGAGCTCGAGCAGCGAATGCAGTGGAAGCATTGCCTCGGAGAGCCTCCTGCGCTCGCCGTCCGGGAGCTCGGCGATGGTCGTGGACAGGCGCGTCGCCTGCTCCTCCCGGTAGCGGCGGATGGCCATGCGGCCCTCGGGCGTGACGGCGACGATCACCGCCCTGCGGTCGTCGTGTGCGGGTAGTCGGGAGGCGAAGCCGAGGTCCTCGAGTACGGAGACCGCGTTCGACGCGGTGGGCACCCGGACGCGCTCGCGCCTGGCGAGTTCGGTGACTCTCATGGATCCGTGCTGGTCGAGAGTCTGAAGCAACGATGCTTGGGACGTAGATATGTCGGTGTTGACCCGACTTCGGCGCATGAGCAACTCGATACGCCCGAAAACATCGCGGAGCTGTGTTGCACACACGTCCGCCTGTGGCTGGTCTTCCATGATCCCCTCAGATCGCAATGGCGAGACCACGACTTCTCTTCCGTCGGCCGGGACCGGCCGCGGGAGGGTGCCACGGGTCGATCGAGAAGACCCGACCCCAGGCGTCCACTGAGCCGCGGTGCGCATATCGGCCTTCCCCCGAAGGCCGATGATCGCTGTTAATACTAAGCACACGAAAGTCGAATGTCACGGGGGACAAGAACTTTCGAATGCGAACATTCGTCCAACTCGGCGAAACGCCGCCCGCGTGGCCGTAGATGTCGGACACTTGTCCCATGGACAAACCTTGCGAGATTGCCACCACCGAATACGGTGACCCGGCCGCGCCCACGATCGTGCTCGTGCACGGCGTGATCCACCGGCAGCACGCCTGGGACCAGGTCGTCCCGCTGCTCGCCGACGATTTCCACGTCGTGACCCTCGACCTGCCGGGGCACGGCGCCTCGGACCCGATCCCGGACGACGTCGATCCGGTGCCCTTCGTGGTCGATGCGGTCGAGGGGACCATCCGCGGCTACGGCACGGAGGCCGGGCGCCCGCATCTCGTGGGCAACTCGCTCGGCGGCTGGGTCGCGCTCGAGCTCGGCAACAGGGGCTTGGCGTGCGGGGTCACGGGGATCTCGCCGGCCGGCTTCTTCCGCGGCCGTTTCGACACCGCGCATGCCGAGCACGTGTTCACCACCCTCTATTCGGTGGCGAAGGCGGCGCCGAAGCTTCTGCCGCGCTTGTCGCGGAATGCGGTGTCGCGCTCGCTCATGTTCGGCGCGTTCAGCACCCACCCGTGGCGCTACCCGGCCGCGTCGATGGCCGTCGACGCCGAGGCGCTCCCCGGGAACGCTCTGTTCGAGGAGCTGCCCGAGCTCGAGTTCCCGTTCACCTCCCCCATCGATCGGAATCTGCCCATCACGATCGCGTGGGGTACGCGAGACCTCGTACTCCTCCCCGGGCAGCGGCATCGGGTCCACGACGTGTTTCCGCAGGCGCGGATCATCCCGCTCAAGGGGCTCGGGCACGTGCCCATGTCCGATGATCCCGAGCGGATCGCCGGCGTCATCCGGGTATCCGCCAACCGTTCCTTCGCGCGCGAGCTCCGGCTCGACTCGCTCGGCCTGCCGCGGTGACCCCGCCCGCAGATCCAGGGCGCTAGGGTTGGCCGGGCCGCATAGTATGCGGCGCTTCCTTTTCATTTCGGATCGTCCGGCACGTTCCTGCCGGTAAAAGGCAAACACACAGGGGTGCGCAAGAACCATGGCAAGAGTGCTCTTCGACAACGTCTCGATCGTCTACCCGGGCGCCGACCGCCCGAGCGTCGATCGGCTCGACCTCGACATCGCGGACGGCGAGTTCCTCGTCCTCGTCGGGCCATCGGGCTGCGGTAAGTCCACGACCCTCCGCGCGCTCGCGGGGCTCGAGGACACGGCGGCCGGGCGGATCGTCATCGGCGACAAGGATGTCACCGGGATGGAGCCCAAGGACCGCGACATCGCGATGGTCTTCCAGAACTACGCGCTCTACCCGCACTACTCGGTGCGCCGGAACATGGGCTTCGCCCTCGAGCTCACGAAGACCCCGAAGAAGGAGATCGCCGAGCGCGTCGAGCGCGCCGCGGAGATGCTCGATCTCACCGAGTTCCTCGACCGCAAGCCCAAGGAGCTCTCGGGCGGGCAGCGCCAGCGCGTCGCGATGGGCCGCGCCATCGTCCGCAACCCGCGCGTCTTCCTCATGGACGAGCCGCTGTCGAACCTCGACGCCAAGCTCCGCGTGGCGACCCGCACGCAGATCGCCACGCTGCAGCGGGACCTCGGCACCACGACGATCTACGTGACCCACGATCAGGTCGAGGCCATGACCATGGGGGACCGCGTCGCCGTCCTCGACAAGGGCCGGTTGCAGCAGGTCGACACCCCGAAGAACCTCTACAACGATCCCGTCAACGCGTTCGTCGCCGGGTTCATCGGTTCGCCGGCGATGAACCTCTTCGCCGCCCCGGTGCGCGGCGGCGCCGTCGAGCGCCCCGGAATCGGCGATGCGGCCCCGGCCGGGGTCGACGGCCAGGTGATGGTCGGCGTGCGGCCCGAGCACCTCTCCACGGTGACGGCGGGGCAGGGGATCGATGCCGTGGTCGAACTCGTCGAGGAGCTCGGCTCGGACTCGTACGTCCACGCGCGGACCGAGACCGGCTACGCCATCGTCTTCCGCGCGGGCGCAGACGAGCGTCTCGCGAAGGGCGACCGCGTCTCGCTCGCCGTGAAGGAGGGCTCGGTACGCTTCTTCGACATCGAGACCGGGGACCGCCTGCGCTAGGAGGCCTGCACGCGGCGGGCCGACCCCGGTGCTGCCCCCGTCGTCCGACGTCATACATTTGACGCCGAGGAACGGGCGGCGCCGGGGCGCGGCCGAACTCGCGCGGCCGAATGCCGAGCGATGCCGCGCGGCAGCTCGTACCCTCTGGTGCAGTGCATCCATCTGCACCCGGACGCGCCGGCGACGACCTCGCGGGCGCCGCGCGCGAGGAGACGCTATGAGTGACCCCCAGAGCTCCGCACGGGAAACCGCGCAGGAATCGAGCGAGGACTTCTATCCGGGGCGGGCCATCACCCTCGCCGCGGTCGCCGCCCTCGGCGGCTTCCTCTTCGGCTTCGACACAGCGGTGATCAACGGGACCGTCGACGCGGTTAAGGAGCAGTTCGGGATCGGCTCGGGGCTCCTCGGCTTCGTCGTCTCCTCCGCGCTGCTCGGCTGCGTGGTCGGCGCCTACGCCGCGGGCCGCCTCTCCGATCGCTTCGGCCGTGTGCGGATCATGGAGATCGCGGCGGTCATGTTCTTCCTCAGCTCCGTGGGCTCGGCGTTCTCGTTCGGCCCCGTGGACCTCATCATCTGGCGCGTGATCGGCGGGCTCGGCGTCGGTGCCGCCTCCGTGATCGCCCCGGCGTACATCGCCGAGGTCGCGCCTGCCTCGATCCGGGGCCGCCTCGGCTCGCTGCAGCAGCTCGCGATCGTCCTCGGCATCTTCGTCGCGCTGCTCACCAATGCGTGGTTCGCCGCGGCGGCGGACGGGGCCGGCGAGGAACTGTGGTTCGGCATCGACGCGTGGCGCTGGATGTTCCTCGCGGAGGTCATTCCCACCGCGATCTACGGACTGCTTGCCAGGACAATCCCCGAATCTCCGCGCTACCTGGTCAAGGTGGGCCGGGTGGACCGTGCGCGGGCGATCCTCGCGACCATCCTCAAGGCCGGGGTCGACGAGCGCATCGAGGAGATTCGCAAGACCCTGGCCACCGAGCGCGCCTCGAGCTTCGCCGACCTGCGCGGCCCGGCGCTCGGCCTGCTCCCCATCGTGTGGATCGGCGTGCTGCTCTCGGTCTTCCAGCAGTTCGTCGGCATCAACGTGATCTTCTACTACTCCTCGACGCTGTGGCAGTCCGTGGGATTCAGCGAGGACTCGGCTCTCACCCAGTCGGTGATCACGTCGATCACCAACATCGTGGTGACCATCGTCGCGATCGGGCTCATCGACAAAATCGGGCGCCGCAAGCTCCTCGCGATCGGCTCGGCGGGCATGGTGCTCAGCCTCGGCACGCTCACGTGGATGTTCGCCACCGCGAATGTGGTCGACGGCGAGCCCTCGCTGAGCGGGGCGCCGGGCGTGATCGCGCTGGTCGCGGCCAACGCCTTCGTCGTCTTCTTCGGTATGTCCTGGGGCCCGGCCGTGTGGGTGCTGCTCGGCGAGATGTTCAACAACCGCATCCGCGGCGCCGCGCTCGGACTCGCCGCGGCGGTGCAGTGGATCGCGAACTTCGTCGTCTCCACGAGCTTCCCCGGCCTCGCCGACGTGAGCCTCGGCGTCCCCTACGGCCTCTACACGATCTTCGCGCTGCTCTCGCTCGTCTTCGTGCTGCGCTACGTGCCCGAGACTAAGGGCCGCGAGCTCGAGTCGATGTAGCGCCGGGCTGGAATCCTGCGGCGCCGTAGCGCCGGAGCCATGCCGGTCCGGAATCCTGCGGCGCCGTAGCGCCTCTCGGGAGGGCTTTTCGGGTATGACGGCGGTCCGCCGCGGTACCATGCCGCCGGCCCACGACACGAAGTTTAAGTTTTCCTTTGTGCGGTCCTGGTGAAGGGTTAAGCTCGTGGGGAACGTGTGACATCCCGCACAGGACAGTGCGCTGCGGGTCACCCGGCACTACAAGCGAAGAGGAACGGAAGCTCTATGACTTCTTTCGGCAAGTTCACGAAGGCGGCGGCGCTGGCCTCGGTGTCCGTGATCGCGCTGTCCGCGTGCAGCTCGAGCGAGGAGCCTGCGGGCTCGGGGGACGGCGGCGGCGACGGCCACGGCGAGATCACCTTCGCCATGGGTAGCAACGACACCGACAAGCTCAAGCCGGTGATCGAGGACTGGAACAAGGAGCACCCCGGCGAGAAGGTCAACCTCGTCGAGCTCCCCGCCGAGCAGGACGACCAGCGCGACACCCTGACCCAGTCGCTGCAGGCCGGCGGCACGGACTACGACGTCTTCGCGCTCGACGTGACCGACACCGCGCAGTTCGCCGCCAACGGCTGGCTCGAGCCCATCGAGGGCGAAGGCGCTCCGGACCTCTCCGGTCTCCTCGACGCGACGGTCGAGTCCGCGACGTACAACGACAAGGTCTACGCGGTCCCGCAGAACACCAACGCCCAGCTCCTCTACTACCGCACCGACCTCGTCGACGCGGCGCCGAAGACCTGGGACGAGCTCAAGAACTCCTGCTCGAAGGCGAAGGAGGCGAACGTCGACTGCCTCGACATGCAGCTCAAGCAGTACGAGGGCCTCTCCGTCGCCGCCACCCAGTTCATGCAGAGCTGGGGCGGCACCGTGGTGGGCGAGGACGGTTCGACCCCGACCCTCGACGACCCGAAGTCGGTCGAGGGCTTCACCGCCCTCGTCGACGGCTACAAGGACGACACGATCGCCAAGCGCTCGGACGGCTTCTCCGAGGAAGAGACCGCGCAGGCCTTCCTCGCCGGCGAGACCATGTACTCGTACAACTGGCCGTACATGTACGACTCCGCAGAGACCGAGGACTCCTCGCAGGTCAAGGGCAAGTTCGCGGTCGCGCCGATAGTGGGCAAGGACGGCGCCGGCGCCTCGACGCTCGGCGGCTACAACGACGCCATCAACGTCAACTCGAAGAACAAGGGCACGGCGAAGGACTTCCTCTCGTACGTGATCTCCGAGAAGGTCCAGGCCAGCTTCGCCGACCAGTCCTTCCCGCCGGTCCTCTCGTCGATCTACGACGACCAGGCGCTCAAGGACAAGTACCCGTACATGGAGGCGCTCAAGGCGGCGCTCGACTCGGCCGTCCCGCGCCCGGTGAGCCCGTACTACCAGAACGTCTCCAAGGCGATCCAGGACAACACCTGGGCCGCGCTCAAGAACAATGTTCCGGTGGACAAGGCGCTGTCCGACATGTCGGCAGCCATCGAGCAGGCCTCCAACTAACAGAGGCGTTCTCGAAGAGGCATAGGAACGGGCCGGGGCACGTGCCCCGGCCCGTTCCTATGTGCCGCACAGCACAGTAGACTCCCCGGAGGATATTCCCGGGAGACCGCAAGGGGAGAGCACCGCAGCGCATGAGCACACCGATCATCGACGGCGCCACGACGCCTGAATCGTCGCCGGACCCCGTGGCCGCGCCACGAAAGAAATTCGACTGGCGGCCGGTACTTCTCATCGGCCCGTCGATCGTGTTGCTCGCCGTCATTATCGGCTTCCCGATCGTCCGGGCGATCTACCTGTCCTTCATCGCCGACAAGCACCTCGACCCGGACACGGGACGCTTCGTCACCGGCGGCTGGGCCGGTTTCCAGCACTACCTCTACTGGATCACCCAGTCGTGCACGTCCTCCACCGGGCAGACGCAGGTGTGTGCGCCCGGCTCCTCGGCCACGGACTTCTGGCCGGCGGTGCGCAACACCGGGTTGTTCACGATCGTCACGGTGTCCATCGAGACCGTGCTCGGCTTCTTCATGGCCGTGATCATGGGGAAGAACATCTGGGGCCGCGGCCTCCTGCGCGCCGCAGTCCTCGTCCCGTGGGCGATCCCCACCGCCGTGACCGCCAAGCTCTGGGCGTTCATCTTCGCCGATCGAGGCATCGCCAACGGCCTGCTCGACTCGCTGTTCGGCGTCACCGTCTCGTGGACCACCGATCCGCTGTATTCGAAGATCGCCGTGATCATCGCGGACATCTGGAAGACCACGCCGTTCATGGCCCTGCTCATCCTCGCGGGCCTGCAGATGATCCCCGGTGGGGTGTACGAGGCCGCTCGGGTCGACGGCGCGAGCCGCTGGCAGCAGTTCGTGCACATCACGCTGCCGCTCGTGCGCCCGGCGCTCATGGTCGCGATCCTCTTCCGCACCCTCGACGCGCTGCGCATGTACGACCTGCCGGTCATCCTCATCTCGCCGAACTCGAACTCGCCGACGGCGACGGTGTCCCAGCTCGTGGTCAACGAGATCCGGGCGGGTAACGCGAACAACGCCTCGGCGCTGTCGACGCTGATCTTCCTCTTCATCTTCGTCGTGGCGTTCGTGATGGTGAAATTCCTCGGGGCAAACGTGGTCGCCGAGAGTACGGAGAGGACGAAACGCCTGCAGACGAAAGACGAGGGGGCCGTCTGATGGGCGCGAAGGACACCGGCGCGACCGTTCTCAAGGCGCCGCGGCCCAAGCTCGGGCCCATGATCGGCACGTACCTCGGGGCCGCCTTTATCCTCCTGTGGGGGCTCGCGCCCTTCTACTGGATGGTCATCACGGCGCTGCGCGACGACCAGTACACGTTCTCGCAGAACCCGCTGCCCTCCCACCTGACGCTCGACAATTTCTCCTCGGCGCTCGGGACCTCGACGGGCAACAACTTCCTCCACGCCATCGGCAACTCGGTGCTCATCTCGCTGGTGACCACCGCGGCCGCGATCCTCGTGGGCGTGTTCGCGGCCTACGCGCTGGCGCGGATCGAGTTCCGCGGGAAGTTCGTGGTCACCGGCATCGTGCTCGCGGCCTCGATGTTCCCCGGCGTTGCGCTGCTCACGCCGCTGTTCCAGCTCTTCACGAACCTCGGCTGGATCGGCTCGTACCAGGCGCTGATCATCCCGAACATCTCGTTCGCCCTGCCGCTCACGATCTACACGCTCACCTCGTTCTTCAACGACCTGCCGTGGGAGCTCGAGGAGGCGGCGCGCGTGGACGGGGCGACCCGTGGGCAGGCGTTCGTCAAGATCATCCTGCCGCTCGCCGCGCCCGCGATCTTCACCACCGCGATCCTCGCCTTCATCCAGACGTGGAACGAGTTCATGCTCTCGAGCCAGCTGTCGAACCGCAGCACCGAGCCCGTGACGGTCGCCATCGCCCGTTTCGCCGGCGACAATCCGTACACGCCGCCGCACGCGGCGATCATGGCGGCGGGCGCTTTGGTCACCGTGCCGCTCGTGGTCATGGTGCTCATCTTCCAGCGCCGCATCGTCACCGGGCTCACCTCCGGCGGGCTCAAGGACTAGGTGGGCCGAGACAGGTGGGCTTGCTCGATCCCGGCTCCTCGCACCCGCTCGCCAGGCGCCAGCGCCTCGAGCTCGCGGGCGGATTCGTCGGGTTCTTCGCGCTCATCGCGCTGGTCAACGCCGTGGGGCTCATCGCCACGGGGAGGCCGTCGGCGCTCGCGTCGATCATCCTGTTGGCGCTCATCGCGCTCGGGCTGGTGGTCTGGCGGGCCTGGAAAAGGGCCGACTCCGCCGTCAAAAACGGGGGAAAACAATAGGAGTACCGTTGCGCCGGCGCACGGCCTTGTCCTAGGCAACCGCTGACCTGCGCCGTTCGACTTGCCCGTGCGGTACCCCGGGCCGGTACCCTTGCTCGGTGAACAACGACACCCAGCCGAACGGGGTCACGGGGAACCCCGAAGCGCCCATCGCGAACGACACCTCGAGCCTCCGCTCCGAGCTCACGCCCTCGCAGGCGATGCTCCTCATCCGCATCCTCACGGCGGCGGCGTTCATCGTCATCCTCAACGAGACGACCATGACCCCGGCGATCGCCGTGCTCATGGACCAGTTCAACGTGGTCGAGTCCTCGGCGCAGTGGCTCACGACGGCGTTCATGCTCACCATGGCCGTCGCGATCCCGCTCACCGGCTGGTTCATCGACCGCTTCGGGCCGCGCGTGTCTCTCCTGACGGCGATGTCCACGTTTATCGTCGGCACCGCGCTCGCGGCGTTCGCGCCGAGCTTCGCCATCCTGCTCGGCGCGCGCGTGATCCAGGCGCTCGGCACCGCGGTGATGATCCCGCTGCTCATGACCACCCTGATGAACGTGATCCCCGAATTTGATCGCGGTCGCGTGATGGGCTCGGTGTCCCTCGCGATCTCCGTGGCCCCGGCCATCGGACCGTTCCTCGCCGGCGAGATCCTCAAGTACTTCGGCTGGCGCTGGATCTTCGGCATCGTGCTGCCGCTCGCGATCCTCGTGACCCTCGCGGCGGTGCGACTCATCCCGCGCGGCGGGGGAGCGGCGCGCGAGAGCATCGACCTCGTCTCGGTCCCGCTGTCCGTGATCGGCTTCGGCGGCATCGTGTGGGGCCTGTCGAGCTTCGGCGAGGGCGCCGAGCCGCCGCTGCCCGCATGGGCGCTGCTCGTAATCGGCCTGCTCGCCCTGGCCGCCATGGTGTGGCGCCAGATCTCGCTGCGGCGCTCGGGGCACGAGCCGCTGCTCGATGTCACCGCGTTCGCGCACAAGGATTTCTCGATCGGCGTCGCGCTCATGACGATCGGCTTCTCGGCCTTCCTCGGGATCATGATGCTGCTACCGCTCATCATGCAGGTGGCCAACGGCGATTCGCCGGAGGCCGCCGGCCGCGCGCTCATGCCCGCCGGCCTGATGATGGGCCTCCTCGGGCCGCTCGTCGGCCGCTTCTACGATCGGCACGGCGCGCGGAAGATCGTCGTGCCCGGCGCGATTCTCGCGACGGTGTCGCTCGCCGCGCAGGCGCTTCTCGCGCCCGGCGGGGAGTGGTGGCTCATCGCGATCATCAACTTCTTCGCGGGCACTGGTCTCGCGATGACCTTCACGCCGATGTTCACGGCCTCGCTCTCCGCGCTCCCCGCACCGCTGTACTCGCACGGTTCCGCGCTGCTCGCCACGATGCAGCAGGTGGGCGGCGCGGCCGGAATCGCCGTGCTCATCTCCCTCATGACGGCGGGCGCTTCGGCGCATGGCGGTCCGGCTCCCGATCACATGTACGGCGGGATGCTGTCGCTGCTCGGTGCCGCGGCGCTGATGTGCGTGGTCGTGGTGCTCGCGTTCTTCACGCCCAGTGGGAAGCCGGAGGCCGCCGGCGGCTCCCACGGCGGGCACTAGGGGAGCGCACGATTCGCGGAAGTAGCGCGAGTGGCGGGCAATAGGCTCGGATAGACGAAACCGGGGCCCTTCCGATGATTCGGAAGGGCCCCGGTTTTTCGTGGCGGTCGACTATCGCCGGCGGGGACTACGCCTCGCCCGAGATGAACGCCTCGAGCCGCGCGCGGGCGGTGTCGTCGGCGAGCTGCTCCGGCGGGGACTTCATGAGGTACGAGGACGCGGGCATGATCGGTCCGCCGATGCCGCGGTCCTTGGCGATCTTCGCGGCGCGCACGGCGTCGATGATGATGCCGGCCGAGTTCGGCGAATCCCAGACCTCGAGCTTGTACTCGAGGTTGAGCGGCACGTCGCCGAAGGCGCGGCCCTCGAGGCGGACGTACGCCCACTTGCGGTCGTCGAGCCACTCGACGTGGTCGGACGGGCCGATGTGGACGTTGCGGTCGGAGACCTTGCCGGCGAGCTCGCCGGTGAGGTTCGACGTGACGGCCTGGGTCTTCGAGACCTTCTTGGACTCGAGGCGCTCGCGCTCGAGCATGTTCTTGAAGTCCATGTTGCCGCCGACGTTGAGCTGGTAGGTGCGGTCGAGGGTCACGCCGCGATCCTCGAACAGCTTCGCCATCACGCGGTGCGTAATCGTCGCGCCGACCTGCGACTTGATGTCGTCGCCGACGATCGGCACGCCCGCGGAGCGGAACTTCTCGGCCCACTCCGGATCCGAGGCGATGAACACCGGCAGCGCGTTGACGAACGCCACGCCCGCGTCTAGCGCGCACTGCGCGTAGAACTTGTCGGCCTCCTCCGAGCCCACCGGCAGGTAGGACACGAGCACGTCGATCTCGGCGTCGCGGAGCGCGGCGACCACGTCGACCGCCTCGTCGGTGGATTCCTCGATGGTCTCGCGGTAGTACTTGCCGAGGCCGTCGAGCGTCGGGCCACGCTGCACCGACACACCGAGCGGCGGCACGTCCGAGATCTTGATGGTGTTGTTCTCCGAGGCGAAGATCGCCTCCGACAGGTCCATGCCGACCTTC
>NZ_DAINST010000059.1:17591-21004 GCF_036741115.1 Dietzia sp. | reverse complement strand
CTACCACGCGCAGAACCTCGGCTGGTGCGACATCGGCTACAACGTGCTGGTCGACAAGTACGGGCAGGCTTTCGAGGGCCGCGCGGGCGGCCTCGACAAGAACGTCCAGGGCGCGCACGCCGGCGGGTTCAACCAGAACACGTGGGGCATCTCGATGATGGGCGACTACTCGTCCGTCACCCCGCCCGCGGCCACCATCCAGAAGGTCGGCGAGATTCTCGGCTGGCGCCTCGCCATCGCCGGTGTCGATCCAAAGGGCAAGGCGAACCACGTCTCCGAGGGCACCTCGTACACGATGTACCCGCAGGGACAGTCCGTGTCGCTGCCGAACATCTTCGCCCACCGTGACGTCGGGCTGACTAGCTGCCCCGGCGACTCCGGATATGCGCAGTTGTCGAAGATCCGGGATATCGCGGCCTCGTATGCGAAGACGTCCGGTGGCACGTCCTCGGGTAATTCGGGTGGGAACTCCGGCGGCAATTCCGGCGGCACGACGAACCCGTCCACCCCGGGCAAGGGCGACGAGGGCGAGACCTCGACGGGCAACTCGGGCGACTCCGGCGAGGGCTCGCTGCAGAAGACGCTCGGCCCCGGACTCGACAAGCTCCAGGACCTCGACAAAAAGAAGATCGCCTCGATTGTGGGCCAGGTGCTCATGAACGGCCGTTCGATCAACCTCGACGGTCTCAAGGCGCTAGACCTGGTCGATACGCTCGGTGGGATTATCGGCGGCGACTCGGGCATCGACTCGCAGTCGATCTCCGCGGCGTTCCAGCAGCTCAAGGGCGCGGCCGGCCCGCTCGGCAAGGCGCTCTCCGGGGCGAAGAAGTACGGCGACGTCTCGTACGCGAAGTACGAGAACGGTGCAATCTACGAGTCGCCGGAGACCGGTGCGCAGCCCGTCTGGGGCAAGATCGGCGACGCCTGGGCCGCGCAGGACTTCGAGCACGGTCCGCTCGGACTCCCGACCGCCGCCGAGCAGAAGCGCGCCGACGGCACCGTCGCGCAGACCTTCCAGCACGGCACACTCGTCTACGACCCGGCCACCGGCCAGGTGCACGTGGAGAAGTAGGCGCGGTCCGGGCTCGGGGGGCGGGCCCTGAACCGCCCCCACCTGCGCCGCCGGGGCGCGTAATAAGTACTCGGACACGGTCCAGCGGGCCGGGAACCCACCAGGTGTACGACCGATTCTCTTTTCAAGGGACGCGCTCGTGGATGTCGCGCGCAGGTCTATCGACGCACCGGGGATGTGGTGGGTTCCCGGCTCGCTTGCAATTTCGGAGCGGCCGTACGTGTTGCTGGGCTCCGCTGGAGCTCCCGGCCCGCGCGGCATTCCCAACCCGCGGGGCCTCGTCCCCACCGCTTCTGCACGGGGAAACGTGCTCAAGGTCGTGCAAACTCCGCCGAGGACAGCGAGACCGGCGACGGCCTCGAAGTCTGCGGCCGGCGGACTACCTGCCAGCGGCCGGGTGGGCAACGCGGCAGGCGCCGTCAAACAGAAGCTAGAACCAGCGCGACAACACCGCGGCAATGCCGCCCTCGTCGCTGGAGAGCGTCACCTCGTCCGCGGCCTCGACCACGGCCGAGTGCGCGTTGCCCATCGCCACGCCGAGGTCGGCCCAGCGGAGCATCTCCACGTCGTTCGGCATATCCCCGAACGCCACGGTCCGCGGCGGCTCCCCCGGCGCCCGCTCGAAGCGCACCGCGGAGACCCGATCGGCGAGGCTCGCGAGCGTCGTGGCCTTGGAAATCCCGGGCGGGGCGAATTCGATCAGGCCGTTCTCGGTCGAGTAGGTCACCGTGGCGATATGCGCGGCCGCGTCCCGGACGGCCTCCGCCATCGCGGCGCTCGACATCCCCGGGACCCGCGCGAGCAGCTTGAACACCGGCCGCTCGATCACCTCGGCGTGCCCGACTTCCACGGTCTCCGGCTGGATCCACGCGTGCTCGTAGTCCGGGGAGGCCACGAAATCGTCGTCCGCCGCATCGAGGCCCACGCGCTCGGCGGCCAGCCCGGCTCCGGGCAGCGCGGAGTGGACGATTCTGGCGAGCTCTTCGAGCACGTCCGGCTCGAGCAGCGAGGACCAGAGGATCTCGCCGCTCGCAGTATCGAGGAGCACGGCGCCGTTGGCGCACACCGCCAGCGGCGTCTGCCCCAATTCGTCGAGGATCTCGGGGATCCAGCGCGGCGGCCGCCCGGTGGCCAGGCACACCGTGGCGCCGGCGGCAGCGGCCGCGGCGAACGCCTCGCGGTGCGCCGACGGGACGCGATCACGCGAATCGAGGAGCGTGCCGTCGATGTCCGTGGCCACGAATAGCGGATGCGAGCGCGCTCCCGTACCGGCCGATTCCTGTGGGAGGGCGTTGCTCAATTGCGGGACCCTGCGTCATCCGCCGAACCGGAACTCGGCCCGGCACCGGAACCCGACCCACCGTCGCCCGACCCACGCTTCTTCGCGATCCGCGCCTGGTGTTCGGCCTCGTCGAGCGCATTCGCCTCTTCGAGCGACGGCGCCGAACCGCCGAGCCGACGCGGCACCCACGAGGCGCCCTCGGGATACGGGCCCTCGAGCTCCGCGTACCGCGCCTGCAGCTCCTCGAGCCGTCCCTGCATGAAGCCGCGCAGCTTCTCGGTGAACTCCGCCGGGTCGCCGGTGACCTCCATGGGCTCGGCTGTGTCGATGAGGACCGGGACTTTCGGGCGCACCATGTTCTTCGGCAGGCCCTTGGTCCACACCCGCTGGGAACCCCAGATGGTCACGGGCAGGACGGGCACGCCTGCCTCTTTCGCCATGCGCGCGGCGCCGGACTTGAAGTGCTTGATCTCGAAGCTGCGCGAAATGGTGGCTTCGGGGAACACGCCGATGAGCTCGCCCTCGCGGAGCTTCTGCACCGCGGTCGAATACGCATCGGAACCGGCCGTGCGGTCGACGGGGATATGCCGCAGATTGCGCATGATCGGGCCAGCGACCGGGTGCTCGAACACCTCGGCCTTGGCCATGAAGCGGATGAATCGCTTCCACACGCGCGCCGGGACGCCCGCGTAGACGAAGTCCATGTACCCGGTGTGGTTGATGACCACGACGGCGCCGCCGGTCCGCGGAAAGTTCTTCTCCCCCGTGAGCCGCATGTCCAGGCCTTGCGCGAAAAACATCGCGCGGGCGATTCCGATGATCGACGTGTACAGCGGTTCGAGGGCCATGTGTCCCACATTACTTCGTGCAGGTTACGTCCGCCCGCGGAGAGGAAGGCTGGATGACGCCGGACGCCACGATCCCCCGGCCCCGCCCGGGTCCCGGCGTGGCGACGACTCGCGCCCTACTTCTTCGGCTCGAGGACGTCGACCCCGACGAACGGGCGCAGCGCCTCGGGCACCACGACGGACAACCGCCCGGCATGCACGACCTCGCCCC
>NZ_DAINST010000059.1:0-17581 GCF_036741115.1 Dietzia sp. | reverse complement strand
CCGTCCGCCTGCTGGTTGTTCTCGAGGATCGCGACGAGCCAGCGGGTGGTCGCGAGCGTCCCGTTGAGGGTGGCGGCGGTCTGCGCCTTGCCCGCTTCGTCCCTGTAGCGGACCTGCAGGCGCCGCGCCTGGAACGTGGTGCAGTTGGACGTCGAGGTGAGCTCGCGGAACGTCTCCTGCGTGGGAACCCAGGCCTCGCAGTCGAACTTGCGGGCGGCGGAGGAGCCGAGGTCGCCGCCGGCGACGTCGATGACCCGGAACGGGATGCCCAGCGACGTGAGCATCTCCTTCTCCATGCCGAGGAGCTTCTGGTGCTCCTCGCGCGCGTTCTCCGGGGTCGTGTAGGAGAACATCTCGACCTTGTCGAACTGGTGGACGCGGATGATCCCGCGGGTGTCCTTGCCGTAGGAGCCGGCCTCGCGGCGGAAGCACGAGGACCAGCCGCAGTAGCGCTTCGCCCCGGCATCACCGAGGTCGAGGATCTCGCCCTGGTGGTAGCCGGCGAGCGCCACCTCGGACGTGCCGACGAGGTAGAGGTCGTCGGCCTCGAGGCGGTAGATCTCGTCGGCGTGGGCGCCGAGGAAGCCGGTGCCCTGCATGATCTCGGGGCGGACGAGCACCGGCGGGATCATCAGCTGGAAGCCGTTCGCGGTCGCCTTCTGCGCGGCGAGCTGGAGCATGCCGAGCTGGAGCAGCGCCCCGTAGCCGGTGAGGAAGTAGAAGCGAGCGCCGGAGACCTTCGCGCCGCGCTCCATGTCGATGAGCCCGAGGGACTCGCCGAGCTCGAGATGGTCCTTCGGCTCGAAATCGAACTTAGGGATCTCGCCGACGCGCTCGAGCTCGACGAAATCGTCCTCGCCGCCGGGCGGCGTGCCTTCTTCCACGACGTTGGAGATCGAGCGCTGGAGCTCGGCGATGTCGGCGTCCGCCGCCTTCTCCCGCTCCTCTGCGTCCTTGACGGCCGCCTTGAGGGTGCCGGCCTGCTCGAGGAGGGCGGGGCGCTCCTCCGCGCTCGCCTGGCCGACCTTCTTGCCCATCGCCTTCTGCTCCGCGCGGGCCGAATCCGCGGCCGAGACGGCTTCGCGGCGGGCGACGTCAGCAGAGAGGAGCCGATCCACGAGGGCCGGGTCCTCGCCGCGGATGCGCTGGGAGGCGCGGACGATGTCGGGATTTTCGCGCAGGAGCTTGAGATCGATCACCCGGACAGCTTAACCGAACCTGCTGGGCGCTCCTCCGCTCGACGGATCAGCCCCTGCCGAAGAGTTCGAGGAAGGCCTCGCGCTCGAACATCGTGGCCGCCTCGACGGCCGTGGGCTGCCCCTTGTGCGGGCTCGCGCCGGCCTCGAACAGCGCTCGGACGATCTCCCCGTACCCCTTGAACACAGCGCCGGCCAGGGGCGTCTGGCCACGGTCGTTGAGCTTGTTGACGTCCACCCCGCGCGCGATGAGCATCTCGGTCGTGGGGAGGTTGCCGTTGTACGCGGCGAGCATGAGCAGGTCGTCGCCGCGCTCGTTGGTGAGCTCGGCGCTGACCCCCGCGTCGAGGTACTGCTCGAGCACGCCGGCATCGCCATCCCTGGCCAAGTCGAACATGCGCTTGGCGAACTCGAGGACCTCTTCCGTCGCCCCATCGACGGGGCGGCGTTCGCTCTCGCCCGAGCCTGGCTGCTCTCCCGGATTCCCACTCGTACCCATAGGTATCGAGGATAGTCGACGCGGCCGGGTCGCGGTCCCCCTCGAATGTCACACACGCTGCGAGGTTGGTTCACTCGCGCACCCAGGTGGGGCACAATGGCGGCTGTGAGCAGGACAACGGATACCGAGCGTGCCACCGGCTCCGGCCCAGAAGACCCCGCCGGTACCGCCGGCACGGCGGGCAAGAGTCGGCGCCGCGGTGGCGGCCGCTCGGCCGACGTCTCCCCCGGACGCACTCCGGGCGGCTCCGCCACGAAACCCGCCGGACGCTCGGCGAAGGGCTCGTCCGGCCGCGCACAGCCCGGCCGCCGGCGAAACAAGAGCGGCGCCACCGCGCTCGCCCGCTCCCGGGGCGCCGTCGCTGCCTCGGTCGTGGCGCTCGGCATCGGCGCGGCCATATCGGGAACCGCGATCGGCGTCGTCATGAAGGATCCGGATTCCACCGCTGCGGGGCCGGTCAACGTCCTCGCGCCGCAGGTCAACCCGCGGACTCTCACGAGCGAGGCGTTCGCCGTCGCCGGCCCCGGGGAGTGCCTCGACTGGCAGAGCTCGGACCGCGGACAGCCCACCGACATCACGGCGGTCCAGTGCGAACAGCCACACCGCTTCGAGGTCGCCGAGCGCGTCGACCTCGCCGAGGCCGTGGGCAACGAGCCGTACCCCGAGGGCCAGCGCCGCCTCGACCTCGCCTCGCAGGTGTGCACCCAGCCCATGGACGCCTACACCGCCGGCCGCGCCATAGACCCTGCGGGCCGCTTCTCCCGCGCCCTGATCCCGCCTTCCCGCGCCGGCTGGGACGCCGGCGACCGCTCCGCGCTGTGCGGGATCGCGGCGAAGGAGCTCGACGGCACCTCCGCGACGTCCGAGCAGCCCTACGCCGTCGCGGACCAGCAGCGCCTGTGGCCGCAAGGGACCTGCGTCGGGATCAGCGATCAGCGCACACCGTCGATGGTCGTCGACTGCGCCGCCGACCACGCCTTCGAGGTGGTGGGGAACGTCGACGTCACCCAGCTCTTCCCCGAGGGGTCAAACCCGCCCGCCCCGGCGGACCAGACGGCCATGACGGCGGACGCCTGCTATAACTCGGCGGTCGACTACCTCGGCGGGGATTCCGAACGCCTGCGGCAGTCCACGCTCGTGCCCGCGCAGATCCTGCCGATCTCGCAGATCGCATGGGAGACCGGCAGCAGGACGGTGAACTGCGCGGTGATGCGCGTCGCCGATCCCGGCCCGTTCGCCGTGATCCAGGGCTCCGTGCGCAACGGCGTTACCATCGAGGGCCAGCAGCCCGAGGTGCCCACGACCACCGAGGTCCCCGCGCCGGGGCAGGCGCAGCCGGGTTCCGCGCCCGCAGGCGACGGGGAGCAAGCGCCCGCCGCGGTGCCGACGAGCTAGCTGCGACTGACCAGCTTCGGCTGACCGCATTCGGCTGCCAGCCGACGACCGACGGACGGGGGACGGATGGGCGTTCGTGTCTCCGACGAGCGCTTCGAGGAGCTCGTCGCCGACGGGCTCGACCTGATCCCCGACGACCTTCTGCGTGCGATGAACAACGTGGTGGTGCTCGTCGAGTCCCGCAACGAGGAGGATCCGACGATTCTCGGCCTCTACGAGGGGGTCGCGCTTACCGAGCGGGACACGACGTATTCGGGCTTCCTCCCCGACCGGATCTTCATCTACCGCGAGGCGCTCTGCGATTTCTGCGACAGCGAGCAGCAGCTCGCGCACGAGGTCTCGGTGACCGTTGTCCACGAGATCGCGCACCACTTCGGCATCGACGACGCCACGCTGCACGAGCGCGGCTGGGGTTAGCAGGGCGGCCAGGACGCCTCGATCAGGCCGGCGCCGTACCCGCCCAGTCCTCGACAGTCCACGACGCCGCACCGGCGAGCTCGCCCGTGCCCGCCGGCACGAGCGGGACGATCCCGCAGTTGGGGATCGGATGGCCGGCCGCGAACTCACCGCTCACCACGCCGAGCATCCCGCCGAGCACGCGGATCAGCGTCCCGTGGATCACGAGGACCGCGTCGCGGCCCTGGGCGACGTGCTCGCGGTAGAGCTTCTCGAGCTGCGGGAACGCGCGATCGCGCACCTCGATTCCGGTCTCGCCGCCGGTCAGCCCGGTCTCGAGATCGTCGCCGCCCATCCACGCGTGGGTCACGGCGCGGTACGCCGCAAGCGCCTCGGCGTCGCCGCGCTTCTCGAGCTCCCCCGCCTGCACCTCGAAGACGCCGGGCACCTCGACCGGGCCGAGGCCGAGCCCGGCGCCGATGATCTCCGCCGTGTTCCGAGCCCGCGCCGCCGGCGAGTGGTGCACCGCCGTGACCGTGCAGCCGAGCTCCGCGAGTCGCTCGGCTGCGCCCGCAGCCTGCTCCCTCCCGCGATCCGTGAGCAGCTCGCCCGGCACGGTCGTGTCGAGGAGCCCGCGCGTGTTCGACGGGAATTCCCCGTGCCGCACGAGAAAGAGTCGTGCGGCACGGCCGCTATCGGCGGGGTTCTGGGTGGCTGCGGTCTCCGCCGTCATATGGGCGTCCTTCCTGTTCGCTCCCGGGTGCGACCCGGGCTCGGCCCCTGTGGGTGTGGGGCCGTCGGCGCGGGGTCGGGTTCCGGCCCCGGCCGGTGGGTTTGCCTGTGGCCTGTCTAGCCCCTGCCGGTGGACATCGCGCGGGTCCACGCGTAGCCCTCCGAGCGGTCCGGCGGGTGGCTCGCCGGGCCGGTCCCGCCGTCCTGTTGCGCCACAGGCCACGAGCCGAGGAAGCGCAGCCGGGACGTGCGATGGTGCAGCGCGGCGAGCGCCTCCGCGACGACCGGGGTGTCGATATGACCCACGAGGTCGACATGGAAGAGGTAAGTGAACCGGTCGACGCGCGTGGGCCGAGACTCGATGCGCGTGAGATTGATCCCGCGGATCGACAGCTCCGTGAGCGCCTGGACCAGCGAGTTCGGCTCGTGTGCGAGCCCGAAGACGACGGCCGTGCGGTCGCGGCCCGTGGGCTCGGGCGGGGTGGTCGGCGGGCCCACGAGCACGAAGCGGGTGCGCGCCCCGCGGACGTCGGCGATGTCCGTGGCGAGCGCCTCCAGGCTGAGGATCTCCCCGGCCCGCGCGGGCGCCGCCGCCGCGTCGGCCTCGCCGCGCGCGACCTCCGCCGCGCCAGCCGCCGTCGAGGACGTCGTGCGAATCTCCGCGCCGGGCAGGTTCTCCCGCACCCAGGAGCGGACCTGCGCCGCGGCGACCGGGTGTGTGGACACGGTTGTGACGGCGGAAGCCTCCGTCCCCGGGCGCACGAGGATGGCAAAGGCGATGTCGAGCTCGGTCTCGGCGAGGATCTGCAGCCTGGCGCCGGTCGCGAGGGCATCGGCCGTGGGGCTCACGGTGCCGTCGACGGAATTCTCGAACGGGACGCACGCGTAGTCCGCGCGGCCCTCGCGGACGGCGGCGAGCGCGTCCGGCGGGGTGTCGCACTCGATGGTGTCCATGCCTTCGAGCAGCGCCGACGTTGCTTCGTGGCGCGCGAGCTGCTGGAGGGCCGCGTCGGTGAAGGTTCCGGCGGGGCCGAGGAAGGCGACTGTACTCACGGGTACGAGGGTAATAGAGCGGCCGGGCACACGCGGCTGCGCGGGCGTCCCGGGAGTCTCGGCGAAGCGCCCCTCCCCGGGCCCCGGGGTTCCCCGCCGGCATCCCGGCCCCCACGGCCTCCGGGCGCGCCGGCAGAGTTCCCACGAAGTTGAGCACGTACCCACGAAGTTCTGCATGTACCCACGAACTCCTAACTTCGTGGGTACATGCAGAACCTCGTGGGTACTCGGCGTGGGCGGCCGAACCGCCGCCGGCGGGGCGATTCCGTGGTGGCCGAGGCGCTCGCCGGCGGCTTCGGATTTCCGTGCCCCAGCACGATCGCACGTGTCGAGTTTCGCGGGCCTCTTGTACTGGGGGCCCAGGGATGTGCAGGGGCCGAGAACTGGATGTCGGGGATTGCGGCTGGGCCCGGGAACATCGCCGGCCCCCACGAGTTCTCCGGTAACTTGCGGGCAATGCAGCTCGGGCAGTCGCCGCCCGCCGCCGACCCACCGAAGCGAGGAATCCCATGCGCGTCACCGTCACCAGCGTTCCGGTCAACGACCAGGAGCGCGCCCGCGATTTCTACACCGAGAAGCTCGGCTTCGAGATCAAGAACGATGTCCCGGTCGGCGAGTCCGGCGACAGGTGGCTCACGGTCGTGAGCCCCGAGGACCCCGACGGCACCGAGGTCCTCCTCGAGCCGCTCAGGCACCCGGCAGCCGAGCCCTACCAGTCGGCGCTCCGCGGCGACGGGATCCCGTGGACGCAGTTCGGCGTCGAGGACGTCGAGGCGGAGACGGCGCGACTCAAGGAACTCGGCGTCGAGTTCACGATGGACCCGGTAAAGGGCGAGGGGTTCACGGTCGCGGTGTTCGACGACACGTGCGGCAACCTCATCCAGATCATCCAGACGAGCTAGAGGCGGCGGCCGGGCCGCGGCACTAGGCGAGTTCCGGGAACGTCGCCTCTATCGACGCCGCCGCATCGGCGGGCACCGGGATCACCGTGATCACGTCGCGGATCGCCTCGCGCGCAGCGCGCCCCAGCCCGCCGATCTTCGCTCGTCGCTCCTCGCCGGGCCCGGAATTGCCGCCCGCGCAGGCCTCCCATTCGGCGCGGACGTCCTCGCCGATCATCGCCGCGACCGCGAGCGACAGCAGCGTCCACGCCTGCTCCGCATTCTCGGCGGGCACCTGCAGCCCCGGCCCGAAGCCGACCCCGGCGTGCGCCACGGCGATGACGATGTCCGCGGCATCTGCGGCGCCCAGCGTCCACAGGTCCAGGGACACCCCGCCGCCTGCGGCGATCGCCGCGCCCACGGCCTCCGGCGACGGATCTCGGAGGACCTCCGGGACGGGGATGGACCAGGATTCGCGGCCTCCGGCGTCAGGCTGGCCGTTCTCCCCGACTGGGAGCAGGAGGTCCTCGAAGAGGTCGGGGCGCTTGGCGGGGCGGAAGAGGAGTTCGAGGTCGACGGCCATGAGGCGATTGTGGCACCGGCGCAGACACGCCTCCACCCGCGGTGCCCGGGGCGGCGTGCGACGCGTCGGACCGCGTGGCGGCCCGCGTGACTGGTCGAGCGACGGCCGACAAATCGGTCCGAGCCTCGGCCCTACACTGGACGGCATGGTCAACGGCGATGCGGGCGGCGCGAACAGCGCGGCCGGTGCGAACGCCGCGAGCCTCGCCGAGCGGCTGCGCGTGCTGCCCGCGCGGATGGCCGCGCGGATGGCCGCGCCACCGAGCAACCCCATCGCGGACCCGGGCCGCCGCCGGCTCGTCATCGTCGAGATCGTCGTCGTCCTCGCCGCGACGTTCGCGCTTTCCGGGTACACGTCGATCCTCTCGCTCGTCGAGTCGCTGCTCTCGGTCGCGCCGCTCGACGAGCAGACGCAGACCCTCAACGCGTCGGCGTCGAGTAATTCGTGGCTCGACCTCGCGTATCAACTGGGGAGGATCGCGCGTCTGACGGCGTGGGCCGCCCTCCCCCTCGTGCTCCTCTTCCACTCGCGGATCTCCCCGCTCGCGATGGGCCTCGATCTCCCCCGCGGCCCGCGGCGCCCGGCGGCGCTGCGCCGGGATGTGCGCTGGGGGCTCGGGCTCACGGCGCTCATCGGCATCCCCGGGATCGCGCTGTACCTCGGCGCGATCGCGCTCGGGCTCAACACCACCGTCGAGGCATCGGGTCTGACGGCGACCTGGTGGAGAATCCCCATGCTTCTCGTTTCGGCGCTCGCGAACGCCGGCGCCGAGGAGCTCGTCGTCGTGGTGTACCTCGGGATCCGCTTGCGCCAGCTCGGCCTCTCCGTGCCCGCGGCGATCGCTTTCTCCGCCGTGCTGCGCGGTTCGTATCACCTGTATCAGGGCTTCGGCGGAGGGCTCGGGAACCTTGCGATGGGCATCGTGTTCATGGCGTTCTGGCTCGCGCTTCGGCGCGCGTGGCCGCTCGTGCTCGCGCACTTTCTCCTCGATGCGTTCGCGTTTATCGGATACGCGGTGCTCGCCCCGCACGTCGGTTGGCTGTGAGCTTGCAGGTTCGGGGCGCGCGACCGACAGTGCGTCGGGCGCGCGCACTCGCTCGGTCCGCCGCCGGTTTCACGCCCGATACGGCGCCCGATACGCGCCCGAATACGTGCCCGAATACGTGCCCAATCCGCCACTTGAGCCCCAACCGTTAACTCCTGTTTCTCCGCCCTCCACGGCCCCCACCACGCCTGCCGACCTGCACGTCTAGGCCAGTACTCAGGGCATCGAAGTACACTCTTGCGCGTGTCTGATGAGTCCATGCGGAGACATCTGTCCCCCGAAGAGGTCGCGGAGCAGCGACGACGCGCTCGCGAGCGCCGAGAGGCCGCCCGCAATGCGGGCGCGCCCGCCGCGCCGCGGCCCGGCGAGGGACGCCCTGCCGCGCCTCGACCCGGACCCGCCTCCGCGTCGCCTACCGGCGGGGATCCGGACAGGGTCTACGGTCGATTCGACCCCGGCCCCGGCGGAACGGGCGTTCCACGTGAAACCCCGGCGGGCGACCCGCGCGGCGCCCGCGGCCCGGTCCCGGGGGGCGCGCCCCAGGACCCTCGCGCTCCTCTCGCGCCCGGTGCCCCAGAGACGTCCGGCTCCCCTCGCGCTTCCGGCGCCCAGCGCGCGGCCGGCGCACGCCGTCCCCGCGGCGAGGGCGGCCGCCGCTACCAGCCGACCCAGCGTCCCGAGCGCTTCGACGACGAGTACCGCACGGCCAGGCCGCGCCGCGCGAGTCGCGATGCTCCGCCGTCCAATCCGGTCGTCGCGCGGCCCCCGCGCCGCGCCGCCAAGCGCCCGAAGCGCACTCGGCGCCGCGTGCCGATCCTCGGCATCCTCGCTTTCCTCGTCGTGCTCATCATCAGCGCCGGGGTGGTCACCACACTGTGGGCCGACTCCAAACTGCAGCACGTCGACGCGCTCTCGAGCTACCCAGGCCAGCCGGGACAGACCCCGGGAACGGTGACCCTCATCGTCGGCACCGATTCGCGCGCCGGGCTCACCGAGGACCAGCAGGCGCAGCTCTCCACCGGTTCCGAGCAGGACGCCGGCGGCGACCGCACCGACACGATGATGCTCGTCTACAAGCCCAAGGACGGCGGGAAGGCGATGATCATCTCCATCCCTCGCGACCTCCTCGTCAACATCCCGGATTACGGCGAATACAAGATCAACGCCGCCTATTCTCTGGGCGGCCCCAAGTTGCTCGCGCAGACGCTGGAGACGAAGACCGGCATCCGGATCGACCACTACGCGGAGATCGGCTTCGGCGGCTTCGCCGGGATCGTCGACGCTCTCGGCGGCATCGACATGTGCATCGACGAGCCGATCGAAGATCCGGACGCCGGCATCAACCTCGGTGCGGGCTGTCAGAAGCTCGGTGGCGCGCAGGCGCTCGGCTTCGTCCGCACTCGCCACGGTTTTGCGCAGCAGGACCTCCAGCGCGTGCAGAACCAGCGCAAGTTCCTCTCGGCGCTCATGTCGGAGATGGCCAAGCCCTCGACGCTGCTCAACCCGTTCCGGCTCACCGACGTGATCAAGGGCGGCGCGGCGGCCACCGTGGTCGACAACTCCGATCACATCTGGAGCCTCGCCTCGGTGATGTGGTCGATTCGCAGCAATCCGGTGACGGCGACCGTCCCCTTCGACGGAATGGCCGATGGCAGCGTCGGTTCCTACCTCGTCTGGGGCGATACGACGAATACGTTCTTCGACTACATGCGGCAGGGCAAGACGCCTCCGCCGGAGTCGTACGAGATGCCGCAGTAGCCGCTGCGGCGGCCGGAGGCCGGAAGCTCCGAGTACTACGAGGGCGCGAGGTGCTCGATGCCCGTGATCTTCCGCTTGCCGCCCTCGCCCGCGGCAGTGGTGATCCGCTGCCGGATCTCGAGCTCCGGCTGGCCGGGGCGCGCCTCGACGAGGACGACCTCCACGGCGCCGTCCTGCCCGGCCCGCGCATCGACGCAGTGCGTGGTGCCCGCCGGGAGACGGTCGATCCCCTCGCGGCGCAGCGTCTCCGCATCGATGCTGGCGTCGGGCGTGACCAGCGCAGTCGCAGCAGAGGCGTCTTTGACAACGTAGTACGCGTGCTCGAAGGCCGCGACGACTCCTTCGGGCGTCGCTTCGTCGCCCGCCCCGGCGCCGGCGTAGTGGCCGGGGGCCACGACTTCCGGGCAATGCGCGGCGGCTTCCCCCGCGCCTGCCGGGGCTACCGATTGCTCGCCGGCGGCGTCTACTGGCCCGGCGTCTCCTGGCCCCGCTCCGGACTGCGATTCGACGGAGGCGTTCCGCACGTCCTCGCCTTCCGCGGTCTGACCGTCCGTGATCGCCGCGCTCCCCGAGAATCCACCGCCCGCGGCGAATCCCACGACGATGCACGCGGCGATGCCGCCGAGCGCGGCGGCCGTGCCGGCGGGCCGACCGAACGCCCCTAGCCAACCCGCGACCGCGCTCGCCGACCTCGGCGCCTTCGGTTCTGTTCCGGCCGTCTGTCTCGCTCGTGGCTTCGGTTGCGCTTCCAGCTCTTGTCGCACGTCGGGTTTCGGCTTCGCGGTGGGCCTCGGTGTCGGCTCGGATTTCTTGGCCTTGAACCTCGACCTCCTCGCGGACGTCGATCTCGCCTTGGCACGGAGAATGCCCGCGCCCACGTCTGCGCCCGACGGGCTCACGACAATGCGAAGACCCGCGCCGTTCTGCGCACCCCCTCCGGTGAGGTCGAGACTGGGCCCAGATCTAACCTCGCCGGCTGGGACGCCGGATTCCGGAACCACCGTGTCTGTTGGAGCCGAGGAAGTCTCCGGCGCTTCAGACCTTTCCGGTTGCGCGTCATCACCCATGCCCGTGCCACCCGGTGCCGCAGCCGTGGACCCGGCGCCGGAGACGAGCGCGAAGCCCGGGGGCGCAACGACCGCGAGCCCCGTCCAAATCCCGGCGGCACCGGATTCCTTCGCCTCCCGATCCCCGCCGGCGCCACGCTCGGCGCGCCCATCGAGTCCAACGGCCGCGGAATGCGGTTCGGCCCGCTTGCGCCTCCGTACGGGAGGCGCCGAGGCCGAAGCCGGCGAGGGTCTCGTGACCGGGGAGGGCGCAGGGGCCTGGCCGACCACCGCGCGATCGGGATCCGGAGCGACCGGATCCGCGCACTCCGGTACCCCGACTCCTGCGGCGGGCTCGGCGCCCGGCGGCGATGCGATCCACGGCGGTCTTCCCACGCCCCTGCCCTCCCCTCGGCCGCGCCCGGACTATCCCTGCGCGACGGGGATGGTGACCCCTGGGATGCCCATGTTGTTGATCTGACCCGCGACATCCGCGATCGATCCGGTGACCTGGTTGTGGGTCTCCGCCGCCGTGGCAGCGACCCCGGTGCGGACGTTCGGATCGGCCGCAGCGGCGGCCGACGAGCCGAGCACCGGGAGCATCGAGGCGCCGAGCACGGCTCCCGCACCCGTGACGGCGGGCGCCGCGGCGACGGCTCCGGCCGCACCCGCGGCCATCGGTCCGAGCCCGATGAGAGCGGCGGCGATGGCGGCGCCGATGGGCGCGAAGATCGAGATGGTGAACATGGAGTGGGTCCTTTCGGGGATGGCCGCTGCAGCAGCGGGCCTGCTCTGGGATCTAGCCGAAGCGCAGTGGCCGGAGCGGTTCCGGTTGCGGTGGAGGTTCGACGGGGATTTGGCGGAGAGTCAGCGTCGGAATGGGGAGGTCCGGGAATTCGGGGAACGCCGGGGCCGCGGGGGCCTGCGGGAGCGGGGCGGGATCGGGAGCCGAGTAGGCCGGAGGCACCGGCGAACCGCGCCCCTGCTCCGAAACTCCGCCGCCGTGCTCCGCTCCGGCCGGGGCGACTGCCCCGGGATCGGCGCCGGGAGCGGCAGCACCAGCGCGCGACGTGTCGCGAGCCCCCGACCCCCCGCGCTCGCCGCTTCCCGCCGCCTCGACCTCTGGGCCCTCGGCGCCGGCCTGCGAAGCCGAGCTGCGCGACGGCCCGGGTCGTGGAGAGCCCGGGGCCGCCGAGGCCGCGGTGGACCCCGAACTCTGTTCCTCGAACAACCCCATATCCACGCCGGCGGCGTCCGGATCCGGGCCGGGCCCGCCATCCATGGATCCCGCCGTGCGCGCGGCGACGACCCCCGCACCGACGGCGAGGGAACATGCCGCCGCGTACACGGCGGCGACTCGGTACACACGCACGGCGTGCCTCCTGACTCGACCGAGACGAAGAGCCTCCCCCTCCGGACGGAAAGAGAGGGGCCGCGCCCAATGGCAACGACCGAGCGTCAGTAGAACACCGCTCACACCGATTGTGGGGGCGCTACATTTTTGCCCGCGCCTTCGCCCTCGGCCCCGCGGCCCCGGGCACCCCTCGGCGGAGCCGCGCCCTACCCCGCGCGAGTACGCCTCGCTCGCTCTACCCACGATCGCAGGGGGCGGCCGTGGGCGGCTCGGTATCGCCGGTAACTCGACCACCCAAACGGTAGGGAGCTGCGCCGTCATGACCCGAAAGAGAATCTACTTCCGCGGCGCCGCAATGGATTACCGCAATTTTCATAACCCGAGGCCAAGCCACAATCCGACGGAAACGCGCCCACCCTCGCCGCACCCGAGCAAAGGACCAGCACGCAAAAGTCCGTTCACGGCTCCGCGACGGGAAACCCGCAAGACTCACCTTGGATGTGATCTAACCCGCATTGAATGGAGAAAATCAGGGGTTCATTTGCAGACCTCTTCGGCCCGTCATCGACTCGTCCTCCGGAATCCTCCAGGCCTTCGTCGATTCGCTCGGCACTCTCAGCGGCAAGCCGGCGTAGCTGGCCCACGCCCAGGGCACCACGGGGCGCCCCGCGCGGCGCCGACACATGACAACGCCCCCGCACCGTGCATCCCGGTGCGGGGGCGTTTTCGCAGGCGTAGGTACGCCACGCGCAGAGCAAAGAACTAGCGGATCGTCACCTGACGGGCGAGGAGCCCGTTGCGCGAGGCGCGCTCGTCGGATGTGAGCTCGGCCGACTCGCCGAGGGCCGCCGTGAACTTCTCATCGAGCGCCGTCAGCCCGTCGATCCAGTGATCCGAGCCCTGCTCCCGGTCCAGGTCGAACACGGGGACGAGCAGGCCGTAGGTGCGGAAGGAACCGGCGAACGAGGAGCCCTCGCCGAGGGTTAGCTCCCCGCGGTTGTGGAGGCGCGCCATCGCGTCGAACAGCGCGTCCTCGTCCTCGGGGCGAACCCAGCGGATGTGGGCGCGCTCGCCCGCATCGACCCACCACGCGGCATCGGCACCGGGGGTATCGATGCGCGCCGAGGGCATCATCGCGCTGTTGGCGTGGGTAATGGCCTGGGCGATCTGCGGGTGCGCCTCCTGCCCCTCGGCGATCCACCACGAGAAGTCCGGGAGCACCTCGATGTCGAGGGAGCTGTTGCCCTCGAGCAACGAGGCGAGGGACGGGGTCGACTCGTCGGGCGCCGCGGCCTGGAGCGTGTCGCCGGGGGCGGAATCGCGGACCCAGGCGAGCGAGGCGGCGAGGTCCGCCGCCGGGTCGTTGCCGAAGCTCGCGGTCTGCAGGCCCACTAGGGACTCGGTGCCCGAGGGGATCGCGCGGCTCAGCGCCGCGATGGCGCCCGGGAGCACGGTCACGATCGACACAGTGTGGTCCACGCCCTCGAGCGAGACGCTCGCCCTGGCCGAGGGCACGAACTGTGCCATGGCCACGAGATCGCACTCGCCGGCCACGCCGGCGAATGGGCGCGGGTTACCGACGAACGCCTCGCGCTCGGCGGCCCTGGCGGCCTGCTTCTCCCGGCGGTTGGACTCGGGCTTCGCTTGGAACTGACGACGACTTTTCTTTGCCACGAGTCCGGAGTTTACGCGAGAGGCCCCGGCCCATACGGATGGCGCGGCGCGGATCGCGGCAGGTACCGCCCGCGGCGCTACCGGGAGATGTGGCCTGACGCCGACTGCGCCGCGCGCCCCTGGCCCGTCCCGATCTCGGCTGCGCGGAGCTGCTCGTCCTCGTTGACCTGCGCCAGCGTGCGCGCCGGGAAGTTCGTGCCGATCCAGTCCACGCCCAGGGCCTTGCACAGCTCGACATCGAACGGATCGTCCACGGTCCAGCAGTAGACGGCGAGACCGCGGCGGTGCCAGTGCTCGACCAACGAGGGCTTCGCGCGGATCGTGTCGATCGACGGGCCGACCACCTGGATGCCGTAGCTCTCGGCGGGCATGGGCTTCGAACCGGTGCGGTGGTGGCGCAGCTGCAGGCGCGGGACCTGCGGGGCGAGCGCGCCGAAGCGGCTCACTGCGAGGACCGAGAAGCTCAGCATCACCGCGCGGGACTCCTCGAAGGACGCCGGCTTGTCGAGCCCGAAGTAGCGGAGCTCCTCGGCCAGCGCCCGCTCGACGCGGCCGCCGGCGATGACCGGGTGCTTGGTCTCGATAAAGGCGCGCGCCTCGGGATAGGCCTCGATGAGCTCGAGCAGCTCGCGCAGCGCCATCGGTGGCTCGGGGCACCGGTGGCGCAGGTGCCACGAGCCCACGTCGAGTCGCTTGAGCTCCTCCATCGTGGTGATCCGCACGGAGCGCTTCTCGGCGCTCACCCGGCTCGTATCTCCGTCGTGGATGCACACGAGCTGGCCGTCGAGGGTCATCCGGATATCGCACTCGACGCCGTCCGCCCCCTGGGCCAGCGCGTTCTCGAACGCGACGAGGGTGAGCTCGGGATAGTCGCCCGAGGCGCCGCGGTGCGCGACCACCTTGGAGCGGCCGCCCGGGCGCATCGCCAGCGGCGAGGCGGGACGGGGCTTGCGGACTGCGGGAAGAAGTCGCGGACGCACGGGAAACTCCTCTAGCGGAGAGGACGCCTTGCCGGCACCGGGGAGCCCCCTCTTCGGCTCGGCCGAGGGCGTGGGGTTGGAGCGCTTCCGTGTCAGTGCCCGATTCGGCAGCATTCCGGCCAGCCTTTCGCGTCGAGATTCTCGGGCGAGCGACCCTGCCGGCCGGGAATGTTGCGCTTCCCGTCCCAAGCACTGCCGGGCCACCTCGCCCACTGCACCTCTCCACGGTGAGCCTCGCACTTGGCGCCGAGGTGAACTCGGGGAAAGCGTCTCCCTAAATCCTCCTCAATTTCGCCCTCATCCCGAACAACGCCTATCGCCGACGTTTAATGCCCGCGGAAAACCGCAGGCGACATCCCTCGCGCCGGCGCCCTACGCCATCACTTTCGGCCGCATCCGCTTGAGCATGGCGAGCCCCTTGCGCAGCTGCTTGTGGCCGGTCGCGGCCGCGACCTCGGGGTTATCGGTAAAGGCGGCGTCGGAACGCACCTCGGGAGCGTTCGAGGGATCGGACCGCAGGTACTTGTTCGGCAGCGAGAGCTTAAGCAGGGTGCGCTGCACCTCGAACATCTGGCGGGGGAAGGACGCCACGTTGTAGGGGAGCCCGTACTCGTCGGCGATCGCGCGAACCTCGCGAGCGATGCCCGCGAGACGGTTGGACGGCATGTCGGGGAAGAGGTGGTGCTCGATCTGGTAGTTGAGGTTGCCCGAGAGGATGGACAGCGTCGTGCCGCCGGTGAAGTTGGCGGAGCCGAGCATCTGCCGCAGGTACCACTCGGCACGGCTCTCCTCGTCGAGGGTGCGCTTGGTAAACGTCTCGACGTCGTCGGGGAAGTGCCCGCAGAAGATCACCGCGTACGCCCAGACGTTCCGGGCGAGGTTCGCGAGCATCGCGGCCTGGCCGGCGCGGGTGGCGCCGGTGAACGCCGAGCGGCCGACGGGCTTCCCCGTGGCCAGCGCGACGGCGGCGGAGACGCCTGCCGAGACCAGCGGGAACGCGACGTAGTCCTTGAGCGCCTGCTTGCGCACCTTGGCGAGCGCCTCGTCGAGCTTCGGCTTGGTCTCCTCCCACGTCGCCTTCTTCGCGAAGTAGGCGCCGAGCTCGACATCGTAGAAGCCCACCGCGTACTCGAAGAGGCTCGCGAGCACCGTGTTGATGAGCGGCTGCGCGAGGTTGTACGGCTTCCACGGCTTGTCGCGCGTGACTCGCAGAACCCCGTACCCGATGTCGTTGTCCATGCCGATGATGTTGGTGAAGGTGTGGTGGGTGACGTTGTGGGTGTGCTTCCACCCCGAGGACGGGCCCACGTTGTCCCATTCCCACGTCGAGGAGTGGATCTCCGGGTCGTTCATCCAATCCCACTGCCCGTGCATCACGTTGTGGCCGATCTCGAGGTTTTCGAGGATCTTCGCCAGGCCGAGCACGGCAGCGGCGGGGAAACGCGCGGCGGGAGTGACGGCGATCGCGCCCCTCGCCACGACGTCCAGCGTCCGCTGAGTGGCGATGAGCCTGCGGATGTAGCGCACGTCGGCGTCGCCGAGCGATTCGCGGTTGTTCTTCTCGATCTCCGCGAAGCGGCGACCGATCTCCTCGACATCGGCGTCGGTGAGGTGTGCGTATGCGGTGATGTCCTGGACCGCCATGGGTCGACCTTTCCTCGGTGCTCTCTACGTGCTTTTCGTATTCGTCTGGTTGGGTTCGCCTAGCGGCTTCCGGCGCGGATCTTGAGGTGCCCGGACGGCACGGACACGCAGGTCCGCACGTGCTCCCCCTCGCCGTAGCGGGTGCCGTCGCGGAGGTCGACGGCCACACCCTCGTCGACCGTGGACACGCACGTCCTGCAGATCCCCATGCGGCAGCCGTGGACCACGTTGAGCCCGGCCGCCTCCCCGGCCTCGAGGATCGTGGTGGTGCCGTTGGATTCGGCCACCACGCCCGTGTCGCCGAACTCGATCTCGCCGCCCTCGCTCCCCTCGGAGTCGAGCGGGGAGAAGAACTTCTCGGTGCGGGTCTGCGGCCAGCGCGCGGACACGGCGTCCAGCAGCTCGGAGGGACCGCACGCGAAGATCGCGCGCCCGTCGACGTCGGGGACGAGCTCGACGATGGACTCGGGCGTGACCCGGCCGCGCTCGCGCGAATCCCAGTGGACGAGCGTGTACCTCGGCTCGCGTTCAGCGAGGGCCGCGAGCTCCTCGCCGTACGGGGCCGAGGGGCGCTCCGCGCGCTCGGAATGGATGTGCACCACCTCCGGCCACTCCCCCGGGGAGTCCTCCCCTGCGAGCCAGCGCAGCATCGAGACAACGGGGGTGATCCCGGCGCCCGCCGTCAGGAAGACGATCTTTTCCGGCAGGGGGACGGGGAGGTAGAACTCGCCGCTCGGCGCGGTGAGCCGGATGAGCTGGCCGGGGCGCGCGGCGTGCGCGAGGTGGCCGGAGAAGAGGCCGTCCGGGAGGGGCTTGATGCTGATCGAGAGCCGACGGTCGCCCGCGCCCGGCGCGCTCGTGAGCGAGTAAGACCGCCACACGAAGCGACCCTCGACCTGTAGCCCGATGCCGACGAACTGGCCGGCGTGGAAGTGCGGGCCGATGCCGGGACCCGGCTTGATGTGGAGGGTGGTGAAGCCCTCGTGGCGCTCGACCGATTCGACCCGACCGCGCAACTCCCGGCCCCGGAGAGGGTCGAGGAGGGTGGCGTAGTCCTCGGGGAAGAGTGGGGTCGTGAAGGCGGTCGCGAGGCGCCGAAGGGCGTTGGTCATGGATTAACTGTAACGGTGACTGTTACACATAGCGCAAGTCTCTGTCGCCGGAATCACGGAAACCGTGGGGCTTCCTGCGGACCCGGGGGTGGCGCGGGCGCTACCGCGCTACCGCGCTGCCGGCGTGAGACGCCGCACCGGCGCCGCACCATGCGCGAGGCGCACCACGCACCGCAGTTGCCAGGCGATCGTCGCGGCGAGCGCCGCCGCGATGGCCCCGAGGATCAGCGCGT
>NZ_DAINST010000058.1:0-21026 GCF_036741115.1 Dietzia sp. | reverse complement strand
GTCACCGTGGCGCGGCACGGCGGCGTCAACTTCCGCGAAATCGCCGGACGGGTATTGGACACGCTTCGCGCCGAGGGCACCCCGCTTCCTCTCGTCCTCCTCCTCGGGGCCGAATCCGCGACCGAGTCGGCAACTGGCACCGATGCGGCTCGGGAAGAGAAAGCGAGCCACATGCTCGCGCTCGGGGAACCGGGCACCTCCGCCGTCACAGAAGAAGGCTCACACGAAGAAGGGGCCGCGACGGGCCCGGCGGCGCGGCCGGATCCCGAGCATCTCGCTTTTCTCCAGCTCTCGGGCGGCACGACGGGCACACCGAAGCTCATCCCCCGCACGCACGCCGACTATCTGTATTCGATCCGCGAGCAGGCGGCGCTCGCGGGCTGCGACGAGCGCACACGCATGCTCGTGGTCCTGCCTGCTTCGCACAACTTCACGATGAGCTCGCCGGGGATCATCGGCGTGCTCATGCACGGCGGGGCATGCGTGTTCTGCGACGATCCGACCCCGAGCGCTGCGTTCGAGCGCATCGAGACCGAGCGCTGCACCATGGTCTCGCTCGTCCCACCGCTCGCGCTCACGTGGCTCGCCACCCGCGGGATGAGCAAGCGCGACCTCTCCTCGCTCGAGGTGATGCAGGTGGGCGGCGCCAAGTTCCCCGAGGTCGCCGCGCGGCGGATCGAACCGGAGATCGGCTGCACCGTCCAGCAGGTCTTCGGCATGGCGGAGGGCCTGTGCAACTTCACCAAGCTCGACGACCCCGACGACCTGCGCGTGACCACCCAGGGCCATCCCGTGTCCCCCGCCGACGAGATCTCCATCCGGGATGACGACGGCCGTCCCGTCGCCCCGGGCGAGCGCGGGAACCTGTGGACCCGAGGCCCGTACACCATTCGCGGATACCTCGGCGGGGTCGATGCCGAGTCCTTCGACGACGAGGGCTTCTACTGCTCCGGAGACATCGTCCGGCGTCTCGACAACGGCTATCTCGTGGTCGAGGGGCGGGCCAAGGACCAGATCAACCGCGGTGGAGAGAAGATCTCGGCGGAAGAGGTCGAAAACCACCTCCTCGCACACCCTGCGGTCGACGATGTCGCGCTCGTCGCGGTTCCCGACAAGGTTCTCGGCGAGCGCTCGTGCGCGTACGTGATCTCCACCGCTCCGCCCGCCGCAGCGGAGCTCAAGGAATTCGTCCGCTCCCGAGGGATTGCCGCGTACAAGGTCCCCGACCTCTTCGAGTTCGCCGCTGAGTTCCCCTCTACAGGAGTAGGGAAGACGAGCCGGCGGGACCTGCGGCGGATCCTCGCCGCGCACCTCGCTTCCGCACGGGCCTGAACCGCACTCTCGAAAGGACGCCTCCATGGCTCTCACACAAGAACGCATCACCGCCGACGTCGCCCATGCTCTCGAGGTCGCGCCCGAGTCGCTCGGCCGCGACACCGTGCTCGCCGACGCCGGGCTCGACTCGCTTCGCCTCGTGATGCTCGTCGAGAACTGGCGATCCGTAGGAAACGAGATCGACTTCCACGCGCTGATCTCGCTGCCCACGCTCGGCCAGTGGTTCGACGAGCTGGGGGCTGTGTGAGCGGAGACGGAACCGATTCGTACACCGGCGGTTTCCTCGACCAGGACGCGATCGCGGAACGTTTGACGCACGCATCGGCAGCGGACGTCGAGGAATTCTGGCGCGCCGTCGCGCGCGAGGGCACACCACTCGTCGATGCCACGGGCGACAGGGCCACATTCCTCTGGCGGATGCGCCCGGGGCAAAGCAGCAACAGCGCCGTCTACGTGTTCGTCAACCGGGTCACCGACAAGGCGAACATCGACCTCGGAATGCTCGACAACGTTCCGGGGACGGACATCTGGGTTCGCACCCTCGACATCCCGGCAGCCCGGCGTGCGTCCTACGGCTTCCGCGAACTCCCGCCCGGCGAGCGACCGGCGCCCGGACCGCCACCTATCGGCCGCGGCGGGCTCCGCCTCGATCCGCTCAACCCGCTTCCCCCGGTTACCGAGTTCGAAGGCGAGTACGGTCTGTCGGTCTGCCGAGGGTCGACCGCCCCGGACCAGCCGCACTGGGAATCGGAGGAGGCCCACGCTCACGAGATCCTTGGAACTCTTCTCGAGACCACTGCGACTCTGCCGACCAAAGGCGGTACGGCCGCGAAGCGGGCATTGCTCTACCTACCGCCGGCGCCGGCCGACAGCTCGGAGCGCTCAAGCGGCGCGACGGGCACAGGCAGAGCGACGGACTCAGGCGGCGCTCCGCTCGGCTTGATCACCATGTTCGATGCCGAGAAATGGTTCCGCGCCCCCGGCCTTCCTCGTGCGCTCGACTTCGCGATCTCTCGGGGCGATCTGCCGCCCTTCGCGGTACTCGCCATCGAGAACCTCTCCGTCGCCGACAGGATGGCCACGCTCGGCACAGACACCGCCTTTCTCGACGCCGTCGCCGGCGAACTCGTCCCCTGGGCAGTGTCCACCGCAGAAGCCTGCGGTTTCTCCGTGGCGCCGCGCGGCGCGGCGGACAGGATCATCACCGGCGAGAGCCTCGGGGGCCTCTCCTCGCTCCTCGCCGCACTACATTTGCCCGGCGAATGGGGCACGGTCCTCGCCCAGTCGCCATCGATGTGGCGGACTCCCGACGCGACGGGAACGCCGCTGGAACTCGCAGACACGGTCGAGCCGTGGATCACCGGGCACTTCCGCAAGACTCCGCGGCCGGCGGCCGCGCCGCGCGTCCGCATCACGGTCGGCACTGCCGAGGGGCCGAGTATTGCCATGGTGCGCGAGCTCGGCGGCGTGTGCCGAGCGGCCGGATGGGACTGCACCGACACCGTCTACGACGGCGGACACGATAATTCGTGTTGGCGCGGAGAGCTGTTCGCGCTCCTCGCCGGCGCGCAGCTCTCCATGGAAGGAGCACTCCGATGACAGGCGAACTCGGCGCCCGAAGTCGTACAGAGTCCGACACTCCCGCCGGCGCTCTCCCCCTCACTCCCGGCCAGGCATCGATCTGGTTCGGCCAGGAGGCCGCGCCCGACTCGGGCGCATTCCAGTGCGCCGAGTTCCTCGAGTTCCGGTCGGCGGCGAGCGGCGACCGAGTCGATCCGGAACTTCTCGCCGAGGTGATCCGCGACGCCCTCGCGCTGATCCCCGTCCTCCAATCCGAGTTCACGACCGACTCCGCCGGCCGGCCCGTCCTCGTGCCTCGCCCCCACCAATTCGACGTGGCCCGGATCGACGTCCCCGCCGGCACCGATCCGATCGATTGGTCCGTCGCGCGCATCTCGCGCCCACCGGCGAGCCCCGGCCGCCTCCACGGAGACGACCTCTCCGGACACGCCCTCCTCGCGATTCCCGGTGGCGGGATCGCCTGGCTTGCGCGCTTCCACCACATCATCGGCGACGGCCTCGCGATCGGCGCGATCATCCGCTGGATAGCAGCACGCTACACCGCCGCACTCGCCGACGAACCACTACCCGAACCGCCGTTCCTCGCCCCAGAAGAAATGGTCGCGGAGCTGCCCGAGGACGATTTCGATCCGGGCGCGCCGGCCGCGAACCGGTCGGACGTCGCCGATGCCGGCGGAGCCACAGCCGAGTTCTGGCGCTCCCACGAGAACCCCATCCCGCTCGACCAAGACCCCTTGGGCGCACCGCGCGCCCCCTCGGCGGAACCGCGAATCGTCTCGGTTCACGCCGACATCCCCCGCGACGCCCGCGCCGCACTCGGCACTGTCACGAGGGCCCTGAGTTCCAACGAGATGGCCGCGCTCACGGCGATCGCCGCCCACTACGTCGCCGCCTTCTCCGGGTCCGGGTGCGGCCCTGACGCCGAGCCCGTCAACATCGGCCTCCCGCTCATGAACCGACCGCTCGGGCAGAGTTCGACTGCCATCGACCCGCGCGTCAACGTCCTCCCGCTCGTCATCGCCGCGAAGCCCACGGTGGCGGGCACGATCGCCGAGACCACCCGCCGCCTCGACGAGCTCCGCACTCACGGCTCCTACCGCGCCGAGCTCCTGCGCCGCGACCTCGGCATCACCGACCCCGATCGCGCACTCACGGGACCCAGCGTCAACTACCGTCCCTTCGGCACAAGCTTCTCGTTCGCCGGAGTGCCGGCACGGCTCACCACCGTTTCGGTCGGCCCGGTGCACGATCTCGAGTTCCTTTTCCAATCCTCGGATGACGGCGGACTGGACCTACATGTCATGGCCGACACGCACCACCACGACAGAGATTCGGCGCAGGCCCACGCCGATCGCCTCGCCGCGCTCGTCGCCCGGGTCGCAGCGCATCTCGGCGAGGACCCGGAGACACCGTGGTCAGCCGTCCCGCTCGCGCGCCCTGAGGAGCTCGCACCGGTCCTCGGCGGATTCAACGACACCGACCGCGATCTCGCCGTGCCCGCGGATTCCACTGTCGCGAGCCTCCTCGCCGAGTGCCGTCGCGCCGACCTCGCCGATCCCGTTCGCGCCGCCGCGCGCGGGCTCTGGTTTCGGGGCGAGGAGATCGATCGCGAGCAGATGTGGGCAGAGGTCGACGCGCTAGCCGATGCCTTCCGGGCGAGCGGAATCGGCCCCGGCGATATCGTCGCCGTCCACCTCCGTCGGGGACCCGCACTGTGCCTGGGCATCGCGGCGATCTGCTCGCTCGGAGCGGCGTGGACCCCTCTGTCCCCGGACCTGCCCCGGGAGCGCCTCGAACGGATGCTGTCCCGGGCGAACCCGCGAGCGCTGCTCTGCGCGCCGGAGGCCACGCTCGAAGCGCCCGAGATCTTCCGGGTCGACCCAGAGGTTCTACGCCCGTCGAGCACGCTGACGCCCCGCCGTGGGACTTCCACCGCCGACGCATCGACGCTCGTTGACGCGTCGGGGACCGCCACACCGGGCGATCCCGCTTACATCCTCTTCACCTCCGGGTCGACGGGAGAGCCCAAGGCGGTCCAGGTGCCTCAGGTCGGCATCGTCAACAGGCTCGAATGGATGTGCTCGTACTACGGGCTCGGCCCGGCAGACACGCTCATGCAGAAAACACCCTGCTCTTTCGACGTCTCCGTCTGGGAATTCCTCCTGCCCTTCACCCACGGGCTCGGCCTCGCAGTCGCCGAGGACGGCGCGCATAAGGATCCCCTCGACATGGCGGCGGCGCTGCGGGACTCGAGCACGACCTTCTGCCATTTCGTCCCTAGCGCGCTCAAGGTCTTCCTCGATGCGCACGAGCAGTCCCTGCCAGATCTCCGCCAGGTCGTCGTCTCGGGCGAGGCTCTCGATCCAGGGCTCGCGCGGAGCTGCATCGAGCACCTGGGCGTCCAGCTCCACAACCTCTACGGCCCCACCGAGGCGTCGATCGACGTTACCGCACACACGTGCCGCGGCGAGCACGAGATCCCCATCGGCCGCCCCGTGTGGAACACGCGCTGCTACGTTCTCGACGACTTGCTCCGCCCGCTACCCATCGGAGCACGCGGCCAGCTCTTCCTCGCCGGCGTCCAGCTCGCCGACGGGTACCTGGGACAGGATCAGCTCACCGCCGAGCGCTTCGTCCCCGTGCCCTTCGACGAGCCTGGCCGGGCCGGCCACGGTCGCATGTACGCCACGGGCGATATCGCCTCGTGGCGTCCCGATGGAGCGCTGCTGTATCACGGCCGCAACGACTTCCAGATCAAGCTCCGTGGACAGCGGCTAGAGCTCGGGGAGATCGAAGCAGTCATCGCCGGCGCGCCGGGCGTGTCCATGTGCACGGTTCTCGCTCGAGAGCTCGCCGGCGGGCTCACGCTCATGGCCTATGTCGTCCCCGTGGCCGGCGCTGCCGGATCCGCGGAAGGCAGCGACGATGGGTTCCGCGAGGAGGTCCTCCGCCACGCCGCGGCGGCGCTCCCAGAGTACATGGTACCGCTCGTCGTCATCCTCGATTCCCTGCCCATGACCGTCAACGGCAAGCTCGACGCCGCCGCCCTGCCCGATCCGGCCGACTTCGCGGAGGTCGAGGAGCCGGAGAGCCCCACCGAGCGCATCGTCGTCGAGGAACTCGCGGCCACGCTCGGCAAGGCCGGGCCAGTCTCCGTCGCCGCGAACTTCTTCGATCTCGGCGGGAACTCGCTCACCGCGGTGAGGCTCGCTGCGGCCCTGTCCGAACGGTTCGGAGAGCGCGTCTCGGTCGCCGACGTCTTCGCAGCGAAGACCGCGCGGAAGCTCGCCGCGGCTATCGACACCGGCGAAGACGGGGCACCGGGCGCGGATGCGTTCGCCCCGCTCTTCGCGCTGCGCGAGCACTCCACGGGCGTCCCGGTCTTCTGTCTACACCCCGCCGGAGGGCTCGGCTGGGCGTATGCGGGCCTTATCCGCGAACTCGCCCCCGGGCGTGGCGTGTTCGCCGTACAGTCCCCGGGACTCGCCCCGGCAGGCGTCGGGAGTTCCCACGCAGACAGCCCGCACACCGGCTCGAAGAACGGCCCCACTGACGGCGCACAGCGCGCCCCGACTCTGGGCGCTGCGGCCCGTCGAGCCGCCGAGGATATCGCCGCGAAGGCCGCCGCGCTCGGTGCGGACACCGTCGATCTCGTCGGCTGGTCCGTCGGTGGCGTTCTCGCGCAGGAGGTGGCGATCTGTCTCTCCGAGCGAGCCGAATCGAGGCGTGAGGCGCGCCGCGGCGGCGCATCCGTGCGCCGCGTGGTGCTCATGGACTCCTACCCCGCCGAGTTGTGGAGCGGCCTGCCCGCGCCCACCGACGACGAGCGACTCGAGGGCCTGCTCACGATGGCGGGGATCGACCGGGCGAGCGTCGCGCCCGCCGGCGAGCCACTCGCGAAAGAGGACGTGCGGGAGGCGATCCGGGGAGCCGGCGGAACGTTCGGGACGCTCCCGGATACCGTGCTCTCCGGCGTCATCGACATGATCGGCCACAACGCGCGGCTCATGCGCGAACACACGACCCGGCCGTACCACGGAGAGATACGCTTCCTCCGGGCGGGGCGCAATTCCGCGGAGATGGATGCGGCGTCGTGGGCTCCGCACGTTCGGGAAATAGCGACCACCACCCTCGACGTGACCCACCCGGGGCTCGTCTCCCCTGCGTCGCTCCGGATCGTCGGCGAGGCGCTGAGCTAGGTGAAGCGGTGCCGGCGCCCGGGGCCGCGAAAGCGATCCCGAGGCGGTCGGAGTTAGGCGGTCGGTGCCCGGCAGTCAGGCGCCGGCGGCCGGACGTTCCTCGGCGGATCGCGACGCCCGCCACACCGCGCCGGCGCCGCCGAGGCCCGCGAGGAGGAATACGGCAGCGACGCCGAGTGCCCACCGCGTGCCGTCGGCGAACCCGGCGCCGAGCGCCTCGGCGATGGCCTCCTGCTCCGCGCCTCCGTGCCCGACACCGGCCTCGGCGCGATCGCGCTGCGCCGGGATGTTCGAGCCGGCCGATTCGGTGGTCTGGGCGACGAGCTGCTCGGCGTCGCCCGCTGGGACGGATTCGGACTCGAGCGATGCCGGGAGCACCGCGGCCAGGGCCACGGACAACGCGGCACCGGCCACCGCGGTGCCGAGCGCGGTGCCCACCTGTCGCACAGTGCTTTGCGTTGCCGAGGCCTGCCCGGACTCCGCGACGGGCACGTCCCGCAACACCGTGCTCGTGAGCTGCGCCGAGGCCAGCCCGAGACCGAGTCCGTAGACCACGAGCGGGGCCGCGACGAGCCACCCCGGCGTGTCCGGCCCGATGATGACGATGAGGGCCGCGACCCCGAGCAGCTCGAGCGAGAGGCCGATGACGACGGTTGCCGGCGCGCCCACGGCGGCCGCGAGATGCCTGGCCATGGCTCCGGAGAGAAACGCGCCAATTGCCATACCGGCGATAACCAAGCCCGAGGCCATGAGCCCGAGGCCGAGGACGTTGACGAGGTAGAGCGGGAGCACGAAGATCAGCGCGAACTCGCCCACGCCCACGGCGCCAGCCGTGAGATTGCCCCACGAGAACGTCCTGATCGCGAAGAGCCTCGTGTCGAGGAGCGCCGAGCGGCGATTGTGTTCGCGATGCTTCTCCCACACGGCGAAGAGACAGAGGGCGACGGCTGCGACGGCGATCGCGACCGGCACGGGGCCGATCGTCGCGTCGGCCGGCCATGTGAACCCTCCAAGGGAGAATTCCCGGATCGGAGTCCACCATCCCGTGCTCGGACCCTGCACCACCGCGAAGACGAGCGCGCCGAGCCCGATGGCGCTCAGCAACGCGCCATCGACATCGGCGCCGCGCCTCTGCTCTCCCCCGCGGGTCTCCGGGACCGTGAAAAGCGCAGACACCGCGACCGCGATCCCGAGGGGAATGTTCACGAGGAAGATCCAATGCCAGGACGCCCACTGCGTGAGCGCTCCGCCGAGCAGCGGGCCCACCGCAGCAGCCCCGGAGATGACGGCACCCCACACGCCGAATGCGGCGGCGCGGTACTTGCCTCGGAACACCGCGTTCACCGTCGACAGCGTGGACGGCATGATGAACGCCGCGCCGATGGCCTGGATCGCTCGCGCCCAGAGCAGCGGGGCGGCGGAGTCGGCTGTTGCCGCGAGAGCGCTGCCCACGACAAAAATCCCGAGTCCTGAGAGGAACAGTCTCCGTCGCCCGAAGCGATCGGCGAGCTTCCCCGACGACAGCAGGAGCGCCGCGAGGAGCACGGCGTAGAGGCTGTTCACCCACTGCGCGGTGGTCAGGGTCAGCCCGATTTCGGGGATGATCTGTGGGAGCGCGACGCCTACGATCGTGCCGTCGAGGACGATGAGCCCGAGTCCCGCGGACAGCGTCGCGAGTCCGAACCACCCGCGCCTCCCCGGCGCCTGCCCAGAGTCCCTCTTCGTGTCCGGCCTACCGGCCGGCGCCGCCGGCCTCCCCGCGGCCGGCGACATTGCGGTCTCGTATTCGGAGCTCATCGTGCTGCGAGCTCGCGGTCGGACTCTGCCCCACGGCGCGCGGACTCGGCGCCGACGGCCTTGCCCAGCGAGACGAACAGCAGGACGAAACCGACGGTGAGAAGGATGTGGCCGAGCCCCGCGATCCCGGAGATCGCCGGGGAGACTTCGTCGTGCCCGAGCACGGTGAGGGTGCCGTGCACGAGGAGCATCACGACGGTGAGGACGACGCCGGCGTTGTAGGTCCAGAAGAACCAGCGGAACTCGCGCGAGTCCGAGAGCCGGAAGAGCTTGTCGAGCGCGAGGACCACGAGAAGGATCGTCGTGCCGAGCGCGAACAGGTGCGTGTGCACGACGCTGAGCTGGGTAAAGGCGTCCTCCGGGAAATCCTGGGCCTTGGTGAGCTCACGGAAGTAGAGGCCGCCGAGAAGGCCGAGGACGGTGTAGGTGAGTGCGGCGTAGAACGTCGAGCGCAACACGATGGGATCTTCCTTTCGAACGAGCGTCGATGCCCGGCCGGGGCCGGTTCTCGGCCCGCGGCATCGGTGGTCTTGTCAGCGGCGCGGCCGGCGATTCGTCCGGTCCGCACCGCTCCATCGACTATGTTCCGCCGAATCCTCTCCGATCCCATCCATCGAAGGTCGGATTCCCGCTCCTCTTTCGTCGTACGAGGAGCGCATGCGACTCCGCCCGCGCGAGGTGTGTTCGCGCGGGCGGGAATTCTCCGGCGTCTCCGCCTTCATGTCGGGTTGGCGGGCCGCCCATCGTGTGGCCCGTCGCGGTGCTCAGCGTCGCTGACGCCGCTCCTTGACCCGGACGTTGATCCGGATCGGCGAGCCGTCGAAGCCGAAGGTCTCCCGGAGCCGCCGTTCGAGGAAGCGACGGTAGCCGGCCTCGATGAACCCGGTGGAGAACAGCACGAACGTGGGCGGGCGGGTGGTCGCCTGCGTCGCGAAGCGGATACGCGGGAGGCGGCCGCCGCGCATCGGCGGCGGGGTCGCGGAGATGACCTCCTTGAGCCATGTGTTGAGGTACCCGGTGGGGATCCGCTTGTCCCAGGACTCGAGAGCCTCCTCGATCGCGGGCACGAGCTTCTGCAGCGCGCGGCCCGTGGACGCGGAGATGTTGACTCGCGCGGCCCACGTGAGGATCTTGCTGAGCTCGCGGTCGATTTCCTTGTCGAGGTCGTAGCGGCGGTCCTCGTCGACGAGATCCCACTTGTTGAAGGCGATGACGAGAGCGCGGCCGGCGTCGGCGACCATCGAGATGACGCGCAGGTCCTGCTCGGTGATGGGCTCGGAGGCGTCGATCATGAGGATGACGACCTCGGCGGCCTCGATCGCCGCCTTCGTGCGCAGCGATGCGTAGAACTCGTGCCCGTACGACTGATTGACCTTGCGGCGAAGCCCGGCGGTGTCGACGAAGCGCCACACCTTGCCGCCGAGCTCCACGAGCGAGTCGACCGGGTCGACCGTGGTGCCGGCGACGTTGTCGACCACCGATCGCTCCTCGCCGACGAGCTTGTTGAGCAGGCTCGACTTACCGACGTTCGGCTTGCCCACGAGCGCGACTCGGCGGGGCGCGCCTTCGGTGGACTCCCCCGCCTTCGCCTTGTCCGGGAGTGTCGCGACGATCTTGTCGAGGAGGTCGCCGGTGCCGCGGCCGTGCGCCGCCGACAGCGGGAACGGTTCGTCGAGCCCGAGGCCCCAGAACTCTGCCGCCTCAAGGACCGCCTTGTCCGAGTCAACCTTGTTGACCGCGAGGATCACGGGCGTCTTGGCGCGACGCAGGGTGCGGGCGACGGTCTCGTCGCCCGCCGTGATCCCCACGGTGCCGTCGGCGACGAGCACAACGACGTCCGCGGTGTTCATCGCGATCTCGGCCTGCTGCGCGATCGAGCGGTGCAGCCCCTTGGCGTCCTGCTCCCAGCCGCCGGTGTCCTGGACCATGAACCGGCGGCCGTTCCACAGCGCCTCGTAGGAATTACGGTCGCGGGTCACGCCCGGCACGTCCTCGACGACGGCCTCGCGCCTCCCGATGATCCTGTTGACCAGCGTGGACTTGCCGACGTTAGGGCGTCCGACAATCGCAACGGTCGGGAGGATCTCGCTCTCGATGTCCTCGTAGCCGAGATCGGCGGCGTACTCGGAAGCTATGGCGTCCCAGTCGGTGCCGTCGTCCCAGTCCTCGCCCTCCTCGTAGACCACGGTCTCGGGCTCGGGCGCGGACTCGAGGGGATCGGCGGCGGAGGTGTTCTCGTAGGGATCTACCGGGTTGTCGGTGCTCTTGCCGTTGTCGTCTTCGCTCATCATTGCTTCTCCCGCGCGGTCTCGACGAGGTTGACGAGCTGCGCGAGCACGTCCTCGATGGTCTGATCGCTGGTGTCCATGACGACCGCGCCGTCGGCCGCTCTCAGCGGGGACTCGACGCGAGAGGAGTCCTTCTCGTCTCGCGCGATCACGGCGGCGAGGATCTCGTCGTAGTCCGCGTCCCGGCCGGCCGCCATGTCCTGGTCGGTCCTGCGCTGGGCGCGCACCTCGGCGCTCGCGGTGAGGAAGACCTTGACCTCGGCATCTGGCAGGACGACAGTGCCGATGTCCCGCCCCTCGAGCACCACGGAGCGCTCCCCACGGGCGAGGCGCTGCTGCAGCGCTACGAGGTTCTCGCGTACCTCGCGGATAGCCGAGACCACGGACACGTTGGCGGTCACTTCTGCCGTCCTGATGGCCTCGGACACGTCTTCTCCGTCGAGCATGACGACGGTCTTCCCGGGATCGGAGCCGATCTCGAGAGCGAGGTCTCTCGTCGCCTTGACCACGGCTGCGGGGTCCTCGGGGTCGACGCCGCGGCGCAGCACCTCGAGCGTCGCCGCGCGGTACATCGCGCCGGTGTCGAGGTAGGCGCCGCCGATCCGTTCCGCGAGCCGCCGCGCGAGCGTGGACTTACCCGTGCCGGCCGGGCCGTCGATGGCGACCTTGACGGGCCGGGGCTGCTCATTCTGATTGATGCTCACAGGTCCACCGCCGTATAGAGATCGGAGATTTCGTTTCGACCGAGCTTGCGGAGCGTGCTCGGGCGCTGATCGCCGAGGTTGACCCCGCCGAGCTTGACGCGCACGAGCCGCTCCACCGGGTACCCCACCTCGGCGAGGAGCCTGCGGACGATGTGCTTGCGCCCCTCGTGGAGCACGACCTGGACGAGCGAGTGCCCGTCGTGGACGTCGAGGATCGAGAAGTGGTCGGCCTTGACCGGCCCGTCGTCGAGCTCGATCCCCGCACGCAGCTTCTTGCCGAGTCCCTTCTCCACGACGCCGTTGACCTGCGCGATGTAGGTCTTCGGGATCTCGTAGGACGGGTGCATGAGCCGGTGGGCGAGCTCGCCGTCGTTGGTGACGAGGATGAGGCCCTCGGTATCCGCGTCGAGCCTCCCGACGTGGAAGAGTCGCTGCCCGGAATCGACGCGCGAGGCGATGAGATCGCCGATGCACGGGCGCCCGAACTCGTCGGACATCGTCGAGTGCATGCCCTTGGGCTTGTTGAGCGCGAGGTAGACCATCGTGTCGTCGAGCACGATGCGCGTGCCGTCGACGCGGATGATCGACGAAACGGGGTCGACCTTGACGCCCTGGGCGCGGACGACCTTGCCGTCGACCTCGACGCGCCCTTGCGCGATGAGGTCCTCGGAGGCACGACGCGAGGCCACACCTGCCTGGGCGAGTACTTTCTGGAGGCGGACCGGCTCGCGCGCGGGCGGCTGCGCCTCGCCGTTGGAGTCTTCCGGTGTGCCTTCGCGGCTAGCGGGATCTGTCATGTCCTCTTAATTCTCATCGTGGGGTTCGGTGGCCTCTAATACGTCGTCGGAGGCCCCGGCAGATTCTACGTCCCTTCGCTGCCTGCGGGAAAGCGGAGAGCGCGGATCGTCCTCGGGATCGTCGGAGAACTCGTCGACCACGTCGACGTCCGGGAGCAGCGGGGCGATGTCGGGAAGCTCCTCTATGCCCGAGAGCCCGAGCCTGTCGAGGAAGAGCTCGGTCGTCCGGTAGAGGATGCCGCCCGAGTCCGGGTCGTTCCCCGCCTCGACGACGAGACCGCGTGTGGACAGGGTCCGGACGACGCCGTCGACGTTGACCCCGCGCACGGCGGCGATGCGCGAGCGGGTCACCGGCTGGCGATAGGCGATCACAGCGAGCGTTTCCAGCGCCGCCCGCGAGAGCTTGGCTCGGCTGCCCTCGAGGATGAGCCGCTCGACCGCATCCGAATAGTCTCGACGGGTGTAGAGCCGCCACCCCTCGGCGGTCGCGCGGAGGTCCATACCCGAAGATTCACCGTCGAGCTCGGACTGCCAGCGGCGCAGCTCGGTGGAGATCTCTTCGATCGGGGCGTCGGCCGCGTAGGCCAGCTGGGACTCGGTGGCCGGCACGTCGACGACGAGCAGCAGCGCCTCCAGAACGTGCCGGAGCTCGCGCCCCCGTTTTTCGGCGACGTCTCCGGAGGCCCCTGCCACTGGATCCGCCTCGGATTCCGTCGGCTCCCCGCCCTCGGTCTGTTCCGCTAGTCCCATTCGTCACTCCCCGTGATCACGTCGGCCGCGTCCTCTCCAGTCCATACCACCACGAGGTCGTCTTCCGGGTCGTCCTGGAAGAGCGCCACAGCCTTGGCCCGGTAGAGCTCGAGGAGTCCGAGGAAGCGCGCGACGATCTCGAGCGAGTTCTCGCAGTCGGAGACGAGTTCCCCGAACCCGAACGGCTCACCTTTGCCCCGCAGGCGGAATTTCTCGAGCATCCTCGCCGCCTGTTCCGGGACGGACACGGCCGGGGCGTGGATATGCGCGACACCGACCTCGTCCACCGGCTTCGGGCGCAGAGCAACCGCGGCGATCTGGCCGAAGCCCTCGGCGTCGACGCCGAGTTCGACCTCCGGGAGGAGGTCGACGAACTGTTCCTCGGGGCCCACCGCGCGCGGATAGCCGATGCGCGCGGCGCGCTCGAGTTCGCCGAACATGTCCGCGACGCGCGCGAACGCGCGGAACTGGAGAAGGCGGGCGAAGAGGAGGTCGCGCGCCTGGAGTAGAGCGAGATCCTCGGGATCGTCGACCTCGCCGGCAGGGATGAGCCGCGCCGCCTTGAGGTCGAGAAGCGTCGCCGCGACGACGAGGAACTCGGTGATCTGCTCGAGTCCGGCCTCCGCACCGAGCGCCCGGGTGTAGTCGACGAACTCGTCGGTGACCTCGTGGAGCGCGACTTCCGTGACATCGAGTCTCTTCGAGTCGATGAGCTGGAGCAGCAGGTCGAAGGGGCCGGTGAAGTTCCCGAGGTGGACGCTGAATCGCCCGGCGTCGGCCTGGGACTCCGGCTCCGGCGCTGCAACCGGCTCCACGCCAGGCACTGCAATCGGCGCTGCAACCGGCTCCACGCCAGGCACTGCAACCGGCACTACATCCGACTCCGCACCAGGCGAGTCGCCCGGCTCAGCGTCCGCGGGCGATGACTTCACGGGCGAGGGCGCGGTAGGCCTGGGCGCCGGCCGATTTCGGCGCCCACGAGGTGATGGGCTCGCCGGCGACGGTGGTCTCCGGGAAACGGACCGTCCGCGTGATCACCGTGTCGAAGACCCGATCCCCGAACACCTCGACGACCCGGGACATGACATCGCGGGCATGCACCGTGCGGCGGTCGAACATCGTGATGAGGATGCCGCCGAGGTGCAGGCGCGGGTTGAGCCTGTCGCGGACCTTCTCCACGGTGTCGTTGAGCAGCGCGAGACCGCGAAGCGCGAAGTATTCGCACTCCATCGGGATGACGACGTTGTCCGAGCAAGTCAACGCGTTGACCGTGAGGAGGCCCAGAGATGGTTGGCAATCGATGAGGATGAAGTCGTAGCGGTCCGCGATGGGATAGAGCGCACGGTTGAGCGCCTGTTCCCGCCCCACCTCGTTGACGAGCTGGATCTCGGCGGCGGATAGATCGATGTTCGCCGGGATGAGGTCGACGCCCTCGACACGCGTCCGCACGAGGACCTCCTCGGTCGACACCGAGGGGTCTATGAGCAGGTTGTACACGGTGATGTCGAGCTCGTGGTGCGGGACGCCGAGCCCGGCGGAGAGCGCGCCCTGCGGGTCGAGGTCGACCACGAGCACCCGGCGGCCGTACTCGGCGAGCGCGGCGGCGAGGTTGATCGTGCTCGTGGTCTTGCCGACACCGCCCTTCTGATTGCACATCGCGATCACTGTCGCGGGGCCGTGGGACACGAGCGGTTGCGGTTCGGGGATCGCGTCGAATCCCGCGCCTGCCGCGTCGCTGTCCTCGCCGAGGAGCTCGGCACGCGAGAACAGAGCGGGATCCATCGGCCTCGACTCGCTCGCCATTTCCACCTCTCGCCACTTCATTCGGCACACGGATACTCGGCACACGGAACAAGCCGCGCTTTCCGACTCACATTCTCTCCAACACTACCGCGCACCTATGTGGCGCGTGGATGGGATTGCGCCCAAACCTCCCGCAGCGTCTCGATGGTCACCTTCGTATAGATCTGGGTCGTCGAGACGGAGGAATGCCCGAGCATCTCCTGCACGACACGGATGTCCGCTCCCCCCTCGAGGAGGTGCGTGGCGAAGGAATGGCGCAGCGTGTGTGGGGAGACCTGCGGGGTCCCCTGCTCGTCCGTACCTCCGCCGAGACCGGCCCGCTCGGCGCAGTCGCCGACCACCGTCCACAACGTCTGCCGGCTGAGTCGGCCGCCGCGCGCATTGAGGAACAGCGCGGGCCGCCCCGACCGATTCAGCGCGGGCCTCGCGCGCACGAGGTAGGCGCCGACTGCGGCGCGCGCGGGCGCGCCCACGGGGACGATCCGCTCCTTCTGTCCCTTACCCACGACACGCATCGCCGCGAAGTCCCCGGCCGGGACCTCGAGCACGGCGCTCACGTCGTCGACGTCGAGGGCTAGCAGCTCCGCAGCGCGCAGGCCGCTCGAATACAGCAGCTCGAGCATGGCCCTGTTTCGGATCCTGCCCGGGTCGGTGTCGGATGCGGTATCACCAGCCGCCTCGAGCAGAGCGACCGTCTCGGACACCGAGAGCGCCTTGGGTAGCCTCCGCCCGGCCCGCGGCAGCTCGACCGTCGCGGCGACGTCCGCGGCGACGCGCCCATCGCGCGCCGCGAACCGGTGCAGGCCACGGACGGAGGACAGCGCCCTGGACACGGAACTCGCGGCGAGCGGGCGCGCTCCGGACTCCGGGTCTCCCTCGGCGAGCTCACGCCGGAATCCCTCGATGTTCGCCTCGTCGACGTCGCCGATCTCGCAGATCCCCGAGGCCTCGAGGTACTCGGAATACCGACACAGGTCGCGGCGATACGCCGCAATCGTGTGGCGAGACGCGCCCTTCTCCACGGCGAGGTGGTCGAGGTACTCGCCTATGACGGCGGAGGCGCGCATTAAGGCGAGCCCCCGCGCCACCGCACGACCGCTGTCCTACCGTTCGCGCCGGCCATGGATCATCCTCGACGCGGCGAGCAGCCCGGCGACGGCGATCGCGTTGATGATCTCGCCGGAGAGGACCCTCTTCACGGCGTCCTCGAGCGGCACCCAGGAGACCTCGATTTCGGCCTCCTCGTCCTCGCGTTCCTCTGGCGGCTGCGGCGACAGCCCGGTCGCGAGAAACACGTGCACTACTTCTGTCGAGAATCCGGGGCTCGTCGCGAGGGTGACGAGCGGGGCGAGGGAATCCGCGGCGAGCGCGGCCTCCTCCGCGAGCTCGCGCGCCGCTGTCGACTCGGGGGCTTCGCCCTCGACGTCGCGCAGGCCTGCGGGGACCTCCCAGATTCGCTCGCCGAGCGGGTGGCGGTACTGGCGGATGAGGCAGACACGGTCCTCTTCATCGACGGCGACCACACCCACGCCACCCATGTGCTCGACCACTTCCCGAAGGGCGCTGTGGCCCCCGGGCATGGTCACTGTGTCGACGCGGACAGAGGCCACAAGGCCGGAAAAGGGGCGCGTGCTCTCCAGCACCTCGTAGCCGGTGGTTCCCTCGACCATCACCGATCCCGTCCCTTCGTTCCGCGCGGCCCTCCCGGACCGGGCGGCTCGGCGGCTTTGGCTACTCGCCGTCCGCCGTCACTCCCGTCTCGTTCTTCTCCTCCTGCGACTCCGCACCGTTGTCGCCGCGCCATGGCTCTACGGGCAGCGAGAGCTCGTTGCCGTAGGCCAGGGAGGCCGCGATGAACGCCGCGAACAGCGGGTGCGCGCGGGTGGGGCGCGACTTGTACTCGGGGTGCGCCTGCGTGCCCACGAGGAACGGATGGGTATCGCGCGGGTACTCGACGAACTCGACGAGCTTGCCATCGGGCGAGGTGCCCGAGAACTCGAGTCCCGACTCGGCGATCTTCTCGCGGTAGTCGTTGTTGACCTCGAAGCGGTGGCGGTGGCGCTCGGAGACCTCCGTGGCGCCGTACGCCCCGGCCACGATGGACTTCGGGGCGAGCTTCGCCGGGTAGGCGCCGAGGCGCATGGTTCCGCCGAGATCGGCCTCGCCGGAGACGGCGTCGAGCTGATCGTCCATCGTGGAGATCACCGGGTAGGTGGTCTCGGGATCGAACTCGCTCGAGGACGCTCCCTCGAGGCCGGCCTCGCGCGCGGCCTCGATGACGATGCACTGGAGGCCGAGGCACAGGCCGAGCAGCGGGATGCCGTGCGTGCGGGCGTAGCGGATCGCGCCGACCTTGCCCTCGATGCCGCGGATGCCGAAGCCGCCGGGGACGCAGATCCCGTCGATGTCGGAGAGGGCCTCGCGGGCGCCTTCTTCCGTCGCGCAGTCATCGGACTGCACCCAGCGGATGTTGACCTTGGCGTGGTGCGCGAAGCCGCCGGCGCGCAGCGCCTCCGTGACCGAGAGGTACGCGTCCGGGAGGTCGATGTACTTGCCCACGAGCGCGATGGTCGTCTCCTCGCGCGGGGAGTGGACCCGGTCGAGCAGGTCGCCCCACACGGTCCAGTCGACATCGCGGAACGGCAGGTTGAGCTTGCGTACGACGTGAGTGTCGAGGTGCTCGCGGAAGAGGACCTGCGGGATGTCGTAGATGCTCGGCGCGTCCGGGGTGGAGACGACGCCCTCGAGGTCGACGTCGCACATGAGCGCGATCTTGTTCTTCATCGCGTCGGGGATCTCGCGATCGCAGCGGAGGATGAGCCCGTCGGGCACGATGCCGATCGACCGCAGCGCGGAGACCGAGTGCTGCGTCGGCTTGGTCTTGAGCTCGCCCGAGGGGGCGAGGTACGGGACGAGCGAGACGTGGAGGAAGAAGATGTTCTCGCGGCCGACCTCGTGGCGCACCTGTCGCGCAGCCTCGAGGAAGGGCTGGGACTCGATGTCGCCGACCGTGCCTCCGATCTCGGTGATGACGACGTCCGGCGTGTTGCCCTCGGCGTCCGGGAGGTTCATCGACAGGATGCGGCTCTTGATCTCGTCGGTGATGTGGGGAATCACCTGAACCGTGTCGCCGAGGTACTCGCCGCGCCGCTCCTTCGCGATGACGCTCGAGTACACCTGCCCCGTCGTGACATTCGCATTGCCCGAGAGATTGCGGTCGAGGAAGCGCTCGTAGTGGCCGAGATCAAGATCGGTCTCCGCGCCGTCTTCCGTGACGAACACCTCTCCGTGCTGGAAGGGGTTCATCGTCCCGGGATCGACGTTGAGGTAGGGGTCGAGCTTCTGCATCGTGACCCGGAGACCGCGCGCGGTGAGCAGCGCCCCGAGGCTGGATGCGGTCAACCCCTTGCCCAGGGACGACGCCACGCCGCCGGTGACAAAAATGTGCTTGGCAGTGTGCCGCGATCCTGCGCGGTTATTCGGCATTTGATCTCCCGTGTCTTGGCTGTCGATGGCCGCGTCTTGAGCAAGCCGCTGTGGAGCGGAACTGCGGCAAGAGGTCGAGCTTCCCACGGGGCCTCAGAATAACACGAGCCGCCCGCGGCGAGGTCTCCCTCCTCCGCGGGCGGCGTGTGTGGATCGGATAGCCTCCGGCGGCCGCGACCGCTATTTGCCCATGAGCCCCTGCACCCAGACGGCGAAGTGGTTCCACTGTGCCACGAGCCAGTCCATGACGGCGGAGGTCTGGTCCGAGAAGACGAGCGCGGCGGCGACCACGCCGAGAACGACGAGCGCGAGCAGCGCGAGCGCCAGGGCACCGCCCCTGCTCCGGTAGAGGCTCGCGCAGGCCCGGGCGGGCACGATCTTGTCGCGCACGACCATGTTGACCACCGAGGTCGTCGGCGAGCTTCCATCGGCGGCGAACTGCTCCGACAGGCCAGAGGTCTCTCCCGCGGTGACGATCATCGACGCGCCGCCGTGGTGCGCGAGCAGCACGGCCATGTCGCGTGCCGGGGCCGCGGCGGGGAAGGTCACGGCGCCGAGCTCGAGCTCGGTGATTCGCTCGGCGCTGGGGCAGCGTCCGTCGCGGTCTGCGCCGAGGACGATCTCGCCGGCATCGCGCAGGGCCTTCTCGCTCATCTCACGGGCGTCCCCGACGACGAGGTCGGGGCGGAAGCCCGCGTCGCGGAGCGTGCCGGCGCCGCCGTCGACCCCCACGAGGATCGGCCGGTACTCGCGGATGAAGGGCTTGAGCGAGTGGAGCTCCTCGGCGGCTCCCTGCCCGTCGGAGACGACCACGACGTGCTGATCGGCGAAGTCGAGGCGCAGCTCGGGCATCCCCTCGCCGTCGATGAGCAGCGAGTGCTCGACGTGGAGGAACTCGACGGCGTCGGCGTAGTGCGACAGCGCCGAGTCGACGAGCTCGCGCTCGGCATCGGCGTTCGAGTCGAGCAGCGCGGCGGCGTCGGCCTCGCGGCCTTCGCCGAGCTCGTGCTCGCCGAGGAAGACCCGCCCGCCGTCGATGCGGACCCTGTCGCCGTCGCCGAGGCGGGCGATGTCGGAGGAGGTGACGCCCTCGATCACTGGGACGCCGGCGGAGGCGAGGATACGATATGCGGCGCGCGGGACGCGGTTCCCACCCGCCCCGACGTTGACGATGTGACCGACCGAGGACTCGACCATCCTCGTCGCGTCCTCCACGGAGAGCGAATCGAGCGAGACGAAAGCAATGTCCTTCTCGGACATGCGCCGCGGCAGTGTCTCCCCCTTGCGAGGGAGCCTGGCGCTGCCGACGACACCAGTGAGTTCTTGGTTGTTGCGAGAGAGCAGCCCTGACATCTTCATGCCGAACACTATGCCTGAAGTAAAGGTTTAGACTTGCCCGACTCGCCGTGTCAGATGTGTTTTAGAGGGACGAAAGTTACACCCGTGCTATTCGTGCGCGGCCTACCTGTCTGCCTGCGCCTTCTCTAGCAAGTCCTTGGCGTGCGCGAGGCCGGTGTCGGAGTCGTCCATTCCGGCGAGCATCCTCGCGAGCTCCCGCACGCGTTCCTCCCCCTCGACTGCGCCGACCCCGGAGATGATCGACTCCTCCCCCGTGGTCTTGCTCACCACGAGGTGCGTGTCCGCGTACGCGGCGACCTGCGCCAGGTGAGTGACGGCGAGCACCTGGTGATTGCGGGCGAGCATCGCGAGGCGCTTGCCGATGGACAACGCCGCCCGACCGCCCACCCCGGCATCGACCTCGTCGAAGACTAGAGTCCCTCCGGACGTTCCTTCTGCGAGCACGACCTCGAGTGCGAGCATCACCCGCGAGAGCTCGCCGCCGGAGGCGCCCTTGCCCAGCGGCACGGCACCGCCGCTGCCCACGAGGAGCATCTCCACGGAATCGAGCCCGGACTCGGTGGGCACGACCCCGTCGATCTCGGGCCCGCCCGTGGCGCGGGAGATACGAACGTCGAGCTGGGCTCCGCTCATCGAGAGCTCGGCGAGCTCACCGCTCACCGCGCCGGCCAGCGTCTTCGCAGCTTTCTCTCGCGCCTTCGTGAGGGCCTTGCCCACTTCCGCGATCTCTCCGCGCAGCCTCTTTACCTCCGACTTGAGCTCCGCCATCGCCTCGTCGGAGGTGTCCAGGCCCGCGAGCCGCTGCCTCGCCTGCTCCGCCCACGCCAGGACACCGTCGATGTCCTCGCCGTATTTGCGGGTCAGCCCCTTGAGCGCGTGCCGCCGCCCGAGCGCACTCTCGAGCGCGTCCTCGTCGACGTCGAGCCA
>NZ_DAINST010000057.1:0-21064 GCF_036741115.1 Dietzia sp. | reverse complement strand
AACGGGCACGCGCGCACGATCTCGCCGCGGAGCGCCTCCGTCGATACGTGGCCGAGCAGCTCGCCGATCGAGAGACGATGCTCAAGGCGAAGCGACGGCTCGTCGCGTACCTGCAGCGCCGCGGGTACTCCTCAAACGTGGCGTTGTCCGTGGTCGACACGGAGATCGCCAACGCGCGCGAATTTCTCTAGGAGCGGGGCGCGGCGTACTCTGTCCGCGTACGTGATTCACGCAAACAAGGGGTATTGGCGCAGGTGAGCGAAGTGCTAGCCGAGTTCGATCAGCAGACCGAGCAGGGGGAGACCACCGGTCAGGGGGAACTGCGGAGCTACCAGATCCGCACCTTCGGCTGCCAGATGAACGTCCACGATTCCGAGCGCCTCGCCGGCGTGCTCGATGAAGCGGGTTATGTCCCGTTCTCCGGCGAGACGGACGAGGACGCCGGCCACGTGCCCGATCTCATCGTGTTCAACACCTGCGCCGTCCGCGAGAACGCGGACAACCGGCTCTACGGCACCCTCGGCCACCTTCGTCCATGGAAGGACGTCAACCCGCGGCTCCAGATCGCTGTCGGGGGCTGTCTCGCGCAGAAGGACAAGGACGTCGTCGTCGACCGCGCGCCGTGGGTCGACGTCGTCTTCGGCACCCACAACATTGGGCATCTGCCCTCGCTTCTCGACCGTTCGAGGCACAACGCCGCGGCCGAGATCGAGATCGCCGAATCGCTGCAGCACTTTCCGTCGAACCTTCCTGCGAAGCGGGAGTCCTCGTACGCTGGCTGGGTATCGGTCTCCGTGGGCTGCAACAATACGTGCACGTTCTGCATCGTGCCCTCCCTCCGCGGCAAGGAGGTCGACCGGCGCCCCGGCGAGGTGCTCGCCGAAGTACAGGCACTCGTCGCCGAAGGCGTCGTCGAGGTCACTCTCCTCGGGCAGAACGTCAACGCTTACGGCCGTTCCTTCATCCACCCCGACGAGCCCTCGGATAAGGGAGCCTTCGCCTCTCTGCTCCGAGCTTGCGGGGACATAGAGGGGCTCGAGCGCGTCCGTTTCACCTCGCCCCACCCCGCCGAATTCACCGACGATGTGATCGAGGCGATGGCCGAGACGCCGAACGTCTGCCCGCAGCTCCACATGCCGCTGCAGTCCGGCTCCGACAAGGTACTCCGCGAAATGCGCCGCTCGTACCGGAAGAAGAAGTTCCTCGGGATCATCGAAAAGGTCCGCGAGGCCATCCCGCACGCGGCCATCACCACCGACATCATCGTCGGCTTCCCCGGCGAGACCGAGGAGGATTTCCTCGAGACCCTCGATGTGGTGGAGAAGAGCTGCTTCACCAGCGCGTTCACCTTCCAGTACTCCCCGCGCCCGGGAACCCCGGCAGCGGAGATGGAGCAACAGGTCCCCAAGCGCGTCGTGCAGGACCGCTACGACCGGCTCATCGCGCTCCAGGAGCGGATCACGCTGGAAGAGAACGAGAAGATCGTCGGTCGAACCGTCGAGCTTCTCGTCGTCGACGATTCCGGCCGGAAGAACAACGCCACGGCGCGGCGTAGCGGCCGCGCGCGGGACGGACGCCTCGTCCACTTCGATCCCACCGCCGGCGAGGGGGCGGACGGCGCGATCCGCGCGGGCGACATCGTCACGATAAAGATCACCGCGGCCGCCCCGCACCATCTCCTCGCCGACGGCGGCGTGCTCACGCACCGTCGCACGGTCGCCGGGGACCGCTGGGAGGCCGGTCGCGTCCCCACCACTGCGCCGGTCGGCGTGGGGCTCGGTCTGCCCGGAATCCGCGCGGAGGCATAATCGTCGGCAGCGGCACGCGCCCCGGAACGGGGAGCGGGAGCCGGAGTGAGAACGAGGAACGGCAGGAACGTTGAGTACCGAAAACCGCCCAGATCCCATCGAGCAGGTCTCCGTGGCCATGGAGGACGCGAAGCTCCGGTCGAGGAAGAACGATGCCTTGTGGGCGAGCCGCGTCGTCGTCGGCAGGCCGCTCCTCGTCGCGCTCGTTCTCGTCATTCTGCTCGCCGCCGTGCAGCTCCTCCCGCATAGCGCCGGGGTCCGCGGATTCGACGTCCTGTTCTACACCGATGTCGCCCGCGAGCAGCAGGTCTCGCTTCCCGCGCGCGTGTTCGTCACGCTCATCTGTGCAGGCAGCGTGTTGTTCGGGGTAGTCACGGTGTTCACGCAACGGTGGTGGGCCGCAGGCATCGCCTGGTGCGCCACGTGTGTCGCCGCCGTCTACGGCGTTCTCGCCATCTGGCTCCGCCAAGACGGCCGCGGGCCGAACCCGGACTCGACGGACTTCGGTGCCCCGCAGATCGGTATCTATCTCTCCGAGCTGCTCGTCCTGGCGCTCGCCGTCACTCTGTCGATCCTTCTCTGGGTCAAGTCCGATCAGCAGAAGGCCGCCGAGCTCGAAGTCCGCAAGGAATCCCGGAAGCTGCAGGAGCAGCGGGCAGCGGCGGAATCGCGCCGGGAATCGAACCACCCCCGCTCGGACGGGCAAGCGGGACCCGAGTCCGGCAAGCAGTGCGGCTGAATCCAGTCGGCATCGTGGCAGCGGTAACACCCGCGCGGCCGCGGTAGCCTCACTGAGGCTCCCGGTTAGCGCTGCTCCACAGCGGTCTCGGCAGCCTCGGCCCACTCGCGCCACTGCGCCGCCTGGGCGCGCGCCTTCTCTGCGTCCTTCGCCTTGCCTGCGGCCTCGGCCTTGCGGGCCTTCTCCTCGAACTCCTCGACGCGCACCCAGAACTGTCCGGCGCGCGCCTTGACCTCGGGATCCGTGCGCCGCCACTCGTGCTCTTCCTCGGCGCCGACGCGCTTCTCGAGCTCCCGGATCCGGCCTTCGAACTCGGAGATGCGGGAGCGGGGAACCTTTCCGGCCTCGTCCCATTTCTCCTGGAGCTCACGCAGGGCTCGCTTGGCGCCCGCGAGGTCCGCCGCGGGATCGATCTTTGCCCCGTATTCGTCGAGGAGCCGCTCCTTGGCGGCTGCGTTCTCCTCGAACTCCGCGTCCCGCTCCGAGGCGGCCGCGTGGCGGGCGTCGAAGAACGTGTCCTGCGCCTTCTTGAACTTCGCCCACAGCGCGTCATCGGCCTCGCGCGGCGCGCGGCCCGCGGCCTTCCACTCATCCATGAGGTCTCGGAAGGCGCGGGCGGTGTCGTTCCATTCGGTGCTGCCGGAGATCTTCTCCGCGCGCACGACCAGATCCTCCTTGATCCGCTTCGCCTCTGCCCGGTGCCGGTCGAGCTCGGCGAAATGCGCGCCGCGCCGCCGATTGAAGCCCTCGCGCGCCTTGGAAAAGCGCTTCCACAGGGCGTCGTCGGTCTTGCGGTCGATCCCGCGGATCGTCTTCCACTCTTCGAGGATCGCCTTGAGCCGGTCTCCGGCGGCCTTCCACTGCGTCGAATTCGCGCCGATCTCCTCTGCCTCCGCAGCGAGCGCTTCCTTGCGCTCGATCGCGGCCGCACGGTTGGCGGACTTGTCCCTTCGCGCCTGCTCTTCGACGTCATGCGAACGGGTGACAATCGCCCGAAGGCGCGTCTCGAGCGCGTCGAGGTCTCCGACGGCGGAGGCCTCGGGCACGGTCTCGGCGAGAGCGGCGGCCGACTCGCGAGTCTTCGCGGCATCGGAGGGGTGGGATTCGAGGCGCTGCTCGAGGATCATCACCTCGGTGGCGAGGTCGTCGAAGTGGCGGCCGAAGTGGGCGAGAGCCTCGGCGGCATCGCCCGCCTGCCAGGAACCGACGCGCCGTTCCCCGGCCGCAGTGCGGACGAAGACCACTCCGTCGTCATCCACGCGACCCCACTTCGCGGGATCCGAGACGGGCGCTGCGGGAGCGACCGTGGCGTCGCCGGCGGGCTTGTGGGGGCGCGGGGTGGCACCCGGGCGAGGCCCCGGCCGAGGCACGGAACCCTTGGCCCCCGTGCCCGGCCCAGGCTGTCCCGGCTTGGGACTAGGGTTCTGCGCTGCCGGGGAAGCCGGGGTCGGCGCGGAGTCCGGGGCCGATCCTGGGGCCGGCGTGGGCTGCGGGGTGGCTCCGGTGTGCTCGACGTCGGCCATGATTCTCCTTCTCCTACCGCGCGAAGCGGATCTCCACGGGCGGCACGGCCATCGCGTGTGGCGCTCTGTCGAGCGCCCGCGGTGGGGGCGCCGCCGTTCTCGGCGACCCGAGCCCCGGTGCCGCGAGGGCGCGGCCCGGCGAGCGAGTCGCCATCGACTATATATTTCCCGCGCGCACACGGCGGGGGAATGTCCGCCTCCGAGTCCGGCATCGCCGCGCCGGGCGCGACCTGCGGCGGAGGTAGTCTGGCCGGGTGGCATCGCAGCTCGTTCTCCTCCCCGGCGCACCGGTAGTCGTCCCCGAGCTCTCCCGCGCCGCCTGGTCGGAGGTCGAGGCACTGTACGACGCCGGACTCCGCGCCCTCCGCACCGCCGCGACATCCGGAGCGGAAGTCCGGGTGATAGTCCACGGCACCGAGGTCGCCGTGCTGCCTCGAATCCGCCACGATCTGCGTCGTTGGGGCGCCCCGGACGTGCCCATCGGTCCAAATGGGGCGCCGTCGCCGGAAGAGGCCGGGATCAGGGCCGAGGACATCCCCGGTGCGGCGCTCATCGCGTGGTGGTGGCTGCAGCAGGCGGGACCGGGGTTTCGGGACGAGGCGGTCGAGACTCATGTGGTCGCCGGTTCGGCCGAGAGCGTCGCAGAGCTCATCGCTTCCGCGCCTGGCACCGTGGTGCTCATCGCCGATGGCCCCGCCGCGCTCGCGCCGAAGGCCCCGATCCCGGAGCGCCCGAGTGCCGTTGCTCTCGATGCGGGGCTGACCGAGTTCATCGAGGCCGGGACCACGCTTCCGGATCACGAGGACTCCGAGGCCGCCCGCGACGGCTGGTATACCGCGCCGTTGTGGCGCGGTGCCGCTGCGGCGGTTGGCCGCCGGCCCGCAGCGGATTCCGCGCAAGGGGCGCCTTTCGGAGTCGGTTACCACGTGGCGCGCTGGGTTCTCGCCTCCGCGACGGCTGCGATACAGGGGGCCGCCGAGACCGAGCCCGGGCCGGGGCAGGTGCAGCCCATCGTCGTCATCGGCCCGACGGGCACGGGTAAATCAGAACTCGCCATGGACCTGGCCGAGCGGTTCGGCGGACAGATCGTCAACCTCGACGCAATGCAGCTCTACAAAGGTATGGATATCGGCACGGCGAAGGTTCCCCCTGCCGAGCGCCGCGGAATTGCCCACCACATGTTCGACGTCCTCGAGGTCACCGAGACGGCCTCCGTCGCCGACTACCAGCGTGATGCCCGCGCAATCGTCGAGGAGATCATGGCCGCGGGCGCTGTTCCCGTCGTCGTCGGTGGGTCGATGCTCTACTACCAATCCCTGCTCGACGAATGGGAGTTCCCGGAGACCGATCCCGAGGTCCGCGCGAAATACGAGCGGCGCCTCGACGAGATCGGCGTCGAGGCCCTCCACGCCGAGCTCGCGGCGATCGATCCAGAGGCCGCGGCGACGATCCTCCCCAGCGATCCGCGGCGGACCGTCCGCGCGCTCGAAGTCGTGGAGATCACCGGCAAGCCTTTCGCGGCCTCGCGCCCGCGCATAGGTCGGCAGCGCTGGGGCGCGCACCTCCTGGGACTCGACGTCCCCACGGCGGAGCTCGACGAGCGCCTAGAACGCAGGACCGCAGCGATGTTCGATTCGGGTCTGGTCGCCGAGGTGCGCGCGCTGGAATCCGCAGGCCTCCGCGACGGGGTGACGGCGCGCCGCGCCATCGGATACGCCCAAGTGCTCGCCGCGATCGACGAATCAGCCGGAGCGGATCCCGCAGGGGAGCAGCTCGATGAGGCGGTCTATCGGACCTTCGTGGGGACGCGGCGCTACGTGCGCAGGCAACGCTCGTGGTTCCGCCGCGACGAGCGGATCACGTGGCTCGATGCCTCCGCGGCGGGGCGAGAGAGGCTCCTCGACGCCGCCCTCGACGCGATCGGTGATGGCACAAAGGAGAAGAGATGAGCCCCAAGGAAACGGTGCAGTCCGTGGCGCGCGCGGCGGGGATCATCGACGCCCTCGTCGCCGAGGGTGGAATCGCCTCGCTCAAGGCGATCGCCGAGCACACCGGTCTCGCCGCCGCCACCGTCCACCGGCTCTGCTCGACACTTGTAGAGACGGGAATGCTGCGACAAGGGCCGGGGAGGGAATACCTTCTCGCCCCCGCGCTCATGTGGGCGGGGAGCGCCGCGCGCTCCGTGACGACGAGCTGGGCCGAGCCGGTCCTCCAGGCCGTGGTCGACGCAACGGGGGAGACGGCGAACCTCGCGGCCCGCGAAGGCGACCGCGTCGTGTACCTCGCGCAGGTCCCCAGCCCGTACTCCATGCGGATGTTCACCGAGGTCGGTCGGCGCGTCGACCTCCACTGCACGGCCGTCGGCAAGGCGCTCGTCGCGGAGTCCGGGGACGACGAGGTGCGCGCGCTCCTCGAGCGGACCGGCATGCGGCGCTACACGGACTGGACGCTCTCCACTCCGGAACGGTTCGTCGCCGAGCTCGCGGACGTGCGCCGTCAGGGCTTTGCAGGGGACGAGTCCGAGCAGGAGGAAGGCGTCCGCTGCGTGGCGGTCGCGCACGGCTCCGGGCGGTCCGCGGTGGCCTTTTCGGTCTCGGGCCCCGAGGCCCGGTTCACCTACGACAAGCGCGAGGCGGCCGCGGCCGCCATCCATCGCGCGATCGCTGCAAGCCCGCACCTCGCCTGAACGTCGCCGTCGGACCGAAAGAAAACGCCCCGCCCCCTCCGGCGAACCGGAGTGGCGGGGCGCTTGGTCTGGGCCGTGCGGACTAGGCGCGGGCCCTGCGAGGGGCGGTGAGCCCCGGCGCGGCTAGACGCCGAACGCGGCAGCGTTGTTCGCGCCGTACTTCTCCTTGAACTCGCGGCGACGTGCGTGGAGGATCGGCTCGGTGTAGCCCGAAGGCTGCGATCCACCCTCGAGGATGAGGTCGCGGGCGGCGAGCCACGCGATGGAGTCCTCGAAGTTCGGGGCCATCGGGCGGTACGTCTCGTCGCCCGCATTCTGTTCGTCGACGAGCGCGGCCATGCGCTTGAGCGACTCGATGAGCATCTCCTCCGAGATGATCCCGTGGCGCAGCCAGTTCGCGAGGAGCTGGCTCGAGATGCGCAGCGTGGCGCGGTCCTCCATGAGGTTGACATCATGGATGTCCGGGACCTTCGAGCAACCGACGCCTTGGTCGATCCAGCGGACGACGTAACCGAGGATCGACTGGCAGGAGTTGTCGACCTCCTGCTTCTTCTCCTCGTCGGTCCAATCCGTGTTCGCGGCGAGCGGGATCTCGAGGATCTGCTCGGGGGTCACGCGGCGGCCGCCGGCGACGAGCTCCTTCTGGACCTCTGCGACGTTAACCCGGTGGTAGTGGGTCGCGTGGAGCGATGCGCCGGTGGGCGAGGGGACCCACGCCGTGCTCGCGCCGGCCTTCGGCTGGTCGATCTTCTGCTCGAGCATTTCGGCCATGAGATCGGTCTTGGCCCACATGCCCTTGCCGATCTGGGCGCGGCCGATGAGCCCGGCGGCGAGGCCCTCGTCGACGTTGTAGTTCTCGTACGCCGGCATCCAGTTGGCCTCGCGCATCTCGGCCTTGCGGACCATGGGCCCGGCCTCCATCGAGGTGTGGATCTCGTCGCCGGTGCGGTCGAGGAAGCCGGTGTTGATGAACACGCAGCGCTGGTCGGCGGCGGCGATCGCGCGGGAGAGGTTGACCGATGTGCGGCGCTCCTCATCCATGACGCCCATTTTGATGGTGTTCTCGGGCAGCCGGAGGAGCTTCTCCACGCGGCCGAAGAGCTCGCTGGTGAAGGCGACCTCGTCGGGGCCGTGCTGCTTCGGCTTGACGATGTAGATCGAACGCTCGCGGGAGTTCTTGCGCTTGTTGTCCGCGGCGATGCCGTGGATGCCGGCGAGCGAGGTGACGATGGCATCGAGGATGCCTTCGGGAAGCTCGTTGCCGTCGGCGTCGAGGACCGCAGGGTTGGTCATGAGGTGGCCGACGTTGCGCACGAAGAGCATGGAACGGCCGTGGAGGACGAGCTCTCCGCCGTCGGGCGTCGTGTACGTGCGATCGTCGTTGAGCACGCGTGTGAAGGACTTGCCGCCCTTCTCCACGGTGTGCTCGAGGTCGCCGCGCATGAGGCCGAGCCAGTTGCGGTACCCGTGGACCTTGTCCTCGGCGTCCACCGCGGCGATGGAGTCCTCGAAGTCCATGATCGTGGACACGGCGGACTCGAGCACCACATCGGAGATGCCTGCCGAATCGGTCTCGCCCGAAGGGGTCGAGGCATCGAAGACGATGTCGATGTGGAGCCCGTTGTTGACCAGGAGCACGTTGCTCGGCGCAGCGGCATCGCCGAGGTAACCGGCGAGCTTGTCGGGATCGGCGAGGCCGGTGACCGAATCGTCGGCGAGCGTGACCTGCAGCTTGGAGTCGACGATGGCGAAGGCCTTCGCGCCGACGTAGCTGCCCTCGGCGAGCGGCACGACGTCGTCGAGGAACTCGCGGACCCAGGCGATGACCCGGTCGCCGCGGACCTTGTTGTAGCCCTTGCCCTTTTCCGCGCCGCCATCGGAGGGGATCGCGTCGGTGCCGTAGAGCGCGTCGTAGAGCGAGCCCCACCGGGCGTTCGCGGCGTTGAGCGCGAAGCGCGCGTTGAGCACCGGAACGACGAGCTGCGGGCCGGCGACGGTCGCGACCTCGGAGTCGACGTTCTCCGTGGAGACCTTGACGGAGTCGTCCTGCGGCAGGAGGTAGCCGATCTCGCGAAGATACTCGAGGTACTTCTCCTGATCGAAGCTTCCCGCGTACTCGCGGTGGTAGTTGTCGAGCTTGGTCTGCAGCTCGTCGCGGACCGCGAGGAGCTCCTTGTTTCGCGGCGTGAGATCGGTGAAGATCTCGGAAACGCCGTCCCAGAACGCCTTCGCGTCGATGTCGGTGCCCTCGAGGGCCTCGGTGTTGACGAAGTCGTAGAGGACCTTGTCGATCTGGATATTGCCGACTGTGATGCGCTCGCTCATGCTGCGCTGACCTCCCTTGATCGGTGGCTGTATCTGACCTGGATTCTATGTGGGCCGACTCCCGGCCAGGAACACCGCTTTCCACAATGCGGAATCGTTTCCGGTCGCTATTACAATCGTCGGCATGAGCAGCATTACCGGCGAGTCCGCAGCGCCCGCGACGGCCCCGTTCCTCAAGGGCCACGGGACCGAAAACGACTTCGTCGTCCTTCCCGACGTCGGCGCCGGACTCCGCCTCGAAGACCCGAATACGGTCCGCGCCCTGTGTAATCGGCGCGCCGGCGTCGGCGGCGACGGGATCCTCCGCATCGCCCGAGCCGGAGAGCTGCGCGAGGCGGGCGAGCTCGCCGAGATCCCCGCGGATGTCGAGCCCGGGGACTGGTTCATGGACTACCGCAACGCCGACGGCTCGGTTGCCGAGATGTGCGGTAATGGCGTCCGCGTCTTCGCCCACGCCCTCGTCGCCACCGGCCTCGCGCCCGAGGGCGAGATCCGCGTGGGTACGCGCGCGGGCCTGCGACCGGCAACCGTTTCCATCGGATCCTCGACCGACGCGGCCACGGTATCGGTGGGCATGGGCACGCCCGAGGTGATCGGCGTGTCCACCGTTTCCTTCGAGGGGCGCGCGTTCGCCGGTCTCGCCGTCGACGTGGGCAATCCCCATGTTGCTGCTATCGTCCCGAGGATGACGTCGGAGCAGCTCGATACCCTGCCCATCGCCTCGCAGCCTGTCATCGACCAGGAGTTCTTCCCGGCTGGGGTCAACGTGGAGATCGCGACGCCGATGTCCGAGGACGGGCTCGTGCACATGCGAGTCCACGAGCGCGGCGCGGGGGAGACCCGTTCGTGTGGGACCGGAATCGTGGCGACGGCCCTCGCCGCACTCGCCGATGCCGAGCGCTCGGACGGGACGGTGACCGTGCGGGTCCCCGGCGGCGATGTCGTGGTGGAGATCTCGCGCGGCGCCGCCACTATGACGGGCCCCTCGCGGCTCGTGGCCCGCGGCGAGCTTTCCGGGCTTCTGTTTTCCCGTGGTCACGTGCGAGAATAGGGGCCGTATGACGACGACTCCCGACACCACGGGCGATACCGCAGGCCCCGCGCGCGACCACGATGATCGCGCTGCGCAGGGCGCACCCGATTTCGCTGTTTCCGATCACGACCCGTCAACGGGCGAGCTGCAGCTGGAGGAGAGGTCCTCCCTGCGCCGCGTGGTCGGCCTGTCCACCGAGCTCGAGGACATCAACGACGCCGAGTACCGCCGCCTCCGCCTCGAGCGCGTCGTTCTCGTCGGCGTGTGGACCGAGGGTTCGGCGCAGCAGGCCGACGCCGCGATGGCCGAGCTCGCCGCGCTCGCCGAGACAGCGGGTTCGATGGTCCTCGACGCGCTCATCCAGCGCCGAGACAAGCCCGATGCCGCGACTTATATCGGTTCTGGCAAGGTCGCCGAGCTCCGCTCGATTATCGATGCGACTGGCGCCGATACCGTGATCTGCGACGGCGAGCTCACGCCCGGCCAGCTCATCGCGCTGGAGAAAGCCGTCAACGTCAAGGTCATCGACCGCACGGCGCTCATCCTCGACATCTTCGCCCAGCATGCGACCTCGCGGGAGGGCAAGGCGCAGGTCAGCCTCGCGCAGATGGAGTACATGCTTCCGCGACTGCGCGGTTGGGGCCAGACGCTCTCGCGCCAGGCTGGCGGCCGGGCCGGTTCCAACGGCGGCGTGGGCCTGCGCGGTCCTGGTGAGACGAAGATCGAGACCGACCGCAGGCGCATCCGTGAGCGGATGGCGAAGCTGAGGCGTGAGATCCGTGGGATGAAGCAGGCGCGGCTCACCAAGCGCCACCGCCGGCGCTCGACCCCGGTGCCGTCTGTCGCCGTGGCCGGCTACACCAACGCGGGGAAGTCCTCGCTTGTCAACGCCATTACCGGAGCTGGTGTGCTGGTCCAGGACGCACTGTTCGCGACCCTGGATCCGACCACCCGGCGGGCCGAATTGCCCGATGGGCGCGCCGTGGTGCTCACCGATACCGTCGGCTTCGTCCGGCATCTCCCGACGCAGTTGGTCGAGGCGTTCCGTTCGACTCTCGAGGAGGTCGTCGACTCCGAGCTCCTCGTCCACGTGGTCGACGGATCGCACCCGTTCCCGCTCCAGCAGATCGACGCGGTGCGGAGCGTGATCCGCGACGTCGTCGCCGAGCAGAATGCGACGGCGCCGACCGAGCTCCTCGTGATCAACAAGATCGACGACGCCGATCCATTGGTACTCGCCGAGCTGCGCGCGAGCTTCCGCGACGCCGTGTTCGTCTCGGCGATCACCCGCGAGGGGATCCCCGAGCTCCGCGAGCGGATCGCCGAGCACATCGCCGCGCTGGATGTGACCGTTCTGGTGGAGATCCCGTACTCGCGTGGCGATGTCGTCGCGCGGCTCCACGAGGAGGGCGCGGTGCTCGACGAGCGGTACTCGGAATCGGGGACCGTGCTCGAGGTCCGTCTCCCGGAGTCCATTGCCGGAGAGGTCTCCGAGTACCGCGTGTAGCGCGGTGGCCGCTTCCGGCCGGGTGCCCGGCGCGGATCAGAGCCGGCGGAACACCATGATGACCCGGCCGAGGATGGTCGCGTAGTCCCCGGGGATGGGGCGGAACGCCTCGTTCGCGGGGACGAGCCAGACGCCGCTCGACGATTTGTCGAGGGTCTTGACGGTGGCCTCCCCGTCTATCATCGCCGCGACGATGTCGCCGTTCTCTGCGACCTGCTGACGGCGGACGCAGACGTAATCGCCGTCGAGAATGCCCGCGTCCCGCATCGATTCGCCGACGACCTTGAGGATAAAGGTCTCTCCCGAGCCCACGAGCTCCTCCGGAAGCGGGAATACCGCCTCGATCTCCTGCTCCGCCAGGATCGGCCCGCCCGCGGCGATCCGACCGACGACCGGGACGAAGGCCGGCTGTGACGCGCCTCTGGGGAGCTGTGCCCGGCGCGAGGGTTGGCGCGATGAGGAATTGGGGGAGCGGACGTCCACGGCGCGGGGCTTGTGGGCATCCCGGATGAGATAGCCCTTCTTCTCGAGCGCCTGGAGCTGATACGCCACCGAGGACGTCGACTGGAGACCGACGGCATCGCCGATCTCCCGGATGCTCGGCGGGTAGCCGTTCTCGGCGATCGCATCGTTGATGACGGTGAGGATGGTCTTCTGCCGCTCTGTGAGCGACTCCTTCGGCTTGCTGCTGGGTGGCACGTTCGTCCCCTCGGTGGCGGCGTATAGAGCACGTGTTCGAACAAATGCTTGCGTTTTCGAACTCGTCGCATATGCTACCTCTCGAACGCCGAAATCGACATACATATGTTCGAATGTCGGAATTTCGTCCGAGATGGAATCTAGTCGCAGTTCACAGGACTGACTGTTCCAAACGGGGGTAGCGTACTCCGGCCCGTGCGATCGATTTTCGGCCGAAATGTCGGACCCGGTTCGTAGAACTAGAACACGAACAACGGCAGCAACGATGTTCGACAACGTGTCGATCACGGCCACGAGAGAAAGGGATCGATCGAGATGACCATCCACCTGGAACGTTCCGACACCACGCACGCCACCTCCGCTAAGTCCGGCCGCCACACCGTCCGCAGTGCCGTCGGTGCACCCGGCGTCCCCGCCATCCCCGTCGTCATCCGAGCCCACGTGTCGGCACCCTCCGCGGTCGCGCCCGGCGTCGAGGTGAAGCCGGCAGGCGCCGCCATCGATCCGGATACCGCTGCGGATATCGCGGCCCTGCGCGAGCGCGGCCTGCGGGCCCGCCGTTTCGGCGAGGACGCTCGCTCCGCGCGTCTCCACTATGCTCGCGGCGCCTCGGAGCGCGAGTCCGGGCCCGTGGGTGCGTCGGCGCGCGGCCCGGTTCCCGCGCCCCGCTCGTTCGTCGCCTCCGAGACCCGCGCAGCGGCCGGCATGCCTATTCGCTCGGAGTCGCACGCCGGCTCGCCCGCCCTCTCGCTCAATCAGGCAATGGTCGCGGCGGCCGCGGGGATTGTCGTCGGCTTCGTCTTCTTCGTTCTCGTGCTCACGCTGGTGTAGGTGCTCCGGGCACGGTCGCCAGAAGTCGGGCTCCGGTATCGGGTCCCCGGACTCGGGCCGCCGGGAGCGGCCGGAAGCGCCGTCGTCCGCCTACATGTAGTGGTTTTTGGGGGGTTTCGGTGCAAACGATTACCATAGGTGGTGTTTGTGGGCGCGGCCACTCGGCCGCAGGGGGAGCCCACGCCCTTGCGAGGAGCCGCCTGATGTTTTGTCCGATGTGCCACAAGGCCGATTCGCGCGTCATCGATTCGCGCACGGCAGAGGAAGGGCTGTCCATCAGGCGCCGCCGGGAGTGTTCTTCGTGCGGGCACCGTTACACGACCATGGAGGCCCCGGTACTCATGGTGAGTAAGCGGAGCGGCGTCACGGAGCCGTTCAGCAGGGACAAGGTCATCCGCGGTGTCCGGCGCGCGTGCCAGGGCCGCGATATCAGCTCCGATGCCCTGCATCTCCTCGCCCACAAGGTGGAGCTCGCGGTGCGAGCCAAGGGCGTCACGGAAGTGGCCGCGCACGCGGTCGGCCTCGCGATCCTCGAGCCGCTCAGGGAACTTGATGAGGTCGGGTATCTCCGCTTCGCCTCCGTCTACAAGTCCTTCCAGTCGGCCGACGATTTCGAGGCGGAGATCCGCTCGATGCGCAAGGACGGCGTCCATGCGGCAAACGCGGCCGCGGGTGGATAGGCGCGAGGCTCGTTTCGGTCAGACGCGAGCCCGTTGCTTTCGGGCACCCTGCGCGAACGCGGCTTTGATCGCCTGGGAGATCTTTTTCTCCGATACCGAACCAGCCGTCCCGAGAGTCTGCGTGTAGACACTCACTCGCAGTTCGGCGAGCAGCCACGCGATCTCCCGGCTCTGCTTGTTCCGCTTGTGCGCCTCGAGCGCGGTCCGTGCTTCTGCGACAGCGTCCTCGGTGTCGGCGATCCGGGCGCGGAGCGCGTCGTACTTCCGGGGGTTTTCCTCCGCCATGCGGACCCTCATTCCGATGGACCTGAGATGCCGCTCGAGCTGCCCGAGTTGCGCGGCGGAATGGCGCGCGAGGAAGCCGCGGCCGATGAGGAAATCGAGCTCCTCTCGCAGTTCGTCGACGATCTCCGAGGGGCGCATACGCTCGAGCTCGGGGCGTAGCTCGAGGTCCTGTACGAGCGCGGGGAGGACCGTGGCTATGAGTCGTGCAACGGCACCCGGTACGTCCCGGCGGGCGTGAGTCTCGAGCTCGGCATAACCCGCGGCGGTCAATGGCGCCCCGCCCGCGGCGCCGATGGTTCGTCCGATGGCGACCACAGTGGCATCGGAGGCGAGCGCGTCGATACCGCCATAGGGGTACTGCGTGAGCGCGAGCCGCTCGCTCGTGTGTCGTCCCTTGAGCAGACGGCCCGTCGAGACCAGCCCGAGTCCCCTGAGGAGAGCAATGCAGGCCCGGGTCATCGCAGCGGAACGCTGGGCCCTCGACGTGCACACCGTGCGGTGGATGCCGTCGGAGCGGACCTCGATCGCGGGGTAGGCGATCGCGTCGACGCCGTCGATCTCGGCGGACACCTCGTCCGCGAGATCGCCGATAGTCTCCGGCGTCCACGAGCGGTACGGTCCATCGGCGTCATTTGCGAGGGAATCGAGAAGCGTCTGCCTGGCCCTGTCCGCGAGCTTGGACTGCAAGGCGGGAAGAGAGTGCCCGGAATCGACCACGGAGCCGCCGGAATCGATCACGACGAAGGTCATCCGCAGGTGCTCCGGTAGCTGCTCCGGGTGGAATTCGCTCGCGGGGATGGTCGAACCGATGCGCGCCGAGAGCGACTCGGCAACCGCCGAGACCAGCGGGCGCCGGCGCGGCTCGACATCCGCTGCGACGAGGTCGGCGAAGGAGCCTGCGGGCGAGGCGAGCCGGCGGAACATCTTCGGCAGGGTTCGGATCAGCTCCGTATAGAGCTCCGTGCGCAGGCCGGGAACGAGCCACTCGAAACCGGCGGAACGTACGTGGGCGAGCTGGGTGAGCGGGATGCGCACGGCCACGCCGTCGGCGTCGGAGCGCGGGTCGTGGGTGTACTCGAGCTCGAAGGTCAGCTCGCCCTGCTTCCACGCCGGCGGGAAATCCCGCTCGGACGGGCCGGTTGCTTCGTCGCGGATATCCGACTCCGTGAGCCGCATGTGCTCGCGCTCGGCCTCGGGCGCCTTCGCGATCCACGAATCGAAATGCCGGCCGGAGACCACGGATTCGGGGATCCGCTCGAGGTACCAGGCGACGAGCTGCTCGTCGTCGGCGACGGCGCCTGCGCGGCGGGAGCGCGTCTGTAGCTCACGGGCCTCGGCGACGAGCTCGCGGTTCGCGGTGAGCTCCGGCGAACGGCCTGACCAGCCTCCCTCGACGATCCCGTGCCGGACGAATAGCTCGCGGGCGAGCGGGGCGTCGACCCGCGAGAGGAGGATGCGGCGGTTCTCGACGATCGGGAGACCGAGGAGGGTGACCTTCTCGTAGGCCATCGCGGCGCCCTGTTTCGAGGACCAGTGCGGCTCGGAGTAGTTGCGCTTGACCATGTGCCCGGCGATCGGCTCGACCCAGGCGGGATCGATGCGCGCGACATCGCGGGCGAAGAGGCGCGAGGTCTCTACGAGTTCGGCGGCCATGACCCAACGCGGGGGCTTCTTCGACAGGGCCGACGAAGGATGGATGTGGAACGTGAGGCCACGCGCCCCGGCGAATTCGCGGGTCTCCTCCTTCCGCGCACCGATCGAGGAGAGCAGGCCCGCAAGGAGGCTGCGGTGTACGTCGTCATCCGAAGCGGTGAGGGAACCGGGGTGCCAGCCGCGCTCCCGGCACACGGACGACAGCTGGTTGCCGAGGTCCTGCCACTCGCGGATGCGGAGCCAGTGGAGATACTCGGCCTTGCACATCTTGCGGAAAGCGCTGCCCGAAAGCTCTGCCCGCTGCTCGGTGATGTAGCGCCAGACGTTGAGGTAGCCGAGAAAATCCGAGGTCTTGTCGACGAAGCGCGAGTGCGCCGCCGTCGCCTTGTCGCGCTCCTCGGCGGGCCGTTCGCGGACGTCGCCGACCGTGAGCGCGGCGACGATGACGATCGTCTCGGCGAGGGCGCCGTGATCCCGCCCGGCGAGGAGCATGCGCGCGAGCCGGGGATCGAGGGGGAGCGCGGCGATATCGCGGCCGAGCGCCGTGAGCCGGGGTTCCCCGGACTTGGCCTCGGCGAGGGCGCCGAGCTCGTCGAGGAGGGCCAGGCCGTCGCGGATCGACTTAGAGTCGGGCGGATCGACGAACGGGAAATCGGCGATCGCGCCGAGCCCGAGGTCGGCCATCTGGAGGATCACCGAGGCGAGGTTGGTGCGGAGGATCTCGGGGTCGGTGAACTCGGGGCGCGCCTCGAAATCCTCCTCCGAGTACAGGCGCACGCAGATGCCCTCGGCGACACGTCCGGAACGTCCCTTGCGCTGATTGGCGGACGCCTGTGAGATCTCCTCGATGGGGAGGCGCTGCACCTTCGTGCGCGTGGAGTACCGCGAGATCCGAGCGAGCCCGGTATCGATTACGTAGTGGATTCCGGGGACCGTGACCGAGGTCTCGGCGATGTTGGTGGCGAGGACGACCCGTCGGCGCGAATGCCTCCGGAACGCCTTGTTCTGTTCGGCCGTGCTCAGCCGCGAGTACAGCGGGAAGACATCGAGCGCGCGGAACTTCCGGCCGCGAATCGCCTCTTCCGCGTCGCGGATCTCCTGCTCTCCGGAGAGGAAGACGAGGATGTCGCCGTCCCCGGCCCCGAGGAGCTCGCCGACGGCATCGCACAGGCCGTCCATGGGGTCGCGGTCCACCGTTCGCCCGTCGATCTCCTCGACGAGCGGGCGGTAGCGCACCTCCACCGGATAGGTGCGGCCCGAGACCTCGATGATCGGCGCCGGCTCGCCGCCGGGCGAGGCGAAGTGCGCGGCGAAGCGCTCGGGTTCGATCGTCGCCGAGGTGATGATGACCTTGAGATCGGGGCGCTTGGGGAGGATGGAGGCGAGGTAGCCGAGGAGGAAATCGATGTTTAGGCTCCGCTCGTGGGCCTCGTCGATGATGATCGTGTCGTAGGCGCGGAGCAGGCGGTCGCGGCGGATCTCGTTGAGGAGGAGGCCGTCGGTCATGAGCTTGATCGCTGTGCGATCGCTCGTCTTGTCGTCGAAGCGGACGGCATAGCCGACCTCCGCGCCGAGCTCGACGTCGAGCTCGGCGGCGATGCGCGCGGCGACCGTGCGGGCGGCGAGCCGGCGCGGCTGGGTGTGGGCGATCGCGCCCCGAACTCCGCGGCCGAGATCGAGACAGATCTTCGGGATCTGCGTGGTCTTGCCCGAGCCGGTCTCGCCGGCGATGACCACGACCTGATTCGCGGCAATGGCCTCGGCGATGTCCTCGCGGCGCCCGGAGACCGGGAGTTCCTCGGGGTAGCTCGGCTCCGGCAGCCCCGCGCGGCGCTTCTCGAGTTTCGCGGCGGCCTTGGCGAGCGCTTCCTCGGCGGCGTCGAGTTCGGCATCGTTGCGGGATTGTCCGATCCTCAGACCGAGTCGCTGCGAATCGACGAGGGACACCTCACCGAGCCGATCGCGGAGTTCGGCCTTGCGCGGGTCGAGCGCGGGATCGGCAGGGGCGGTGGCCTTGGCTCCGGAACGCGATCCGGGCCCGGATCCGGCGCCGTCGCGTCCTGACCGTCGAGAGTGACGGCGGCGGTCCTGGCTGTGGCGCGGGGAAGAGGGCATAGCCCCGCCAGCCTAGCGCGATTGCGTGCCGGGAGAGGAGTCGAGGAGGAGTGCCGTGAGCGCCTCGAGAGCCTCGACCCGTGCCACGAAGAGGAGCTCGTCGCCGGGCTCGAAGGGGACGTCCTCGTCCGGCACGATCACGCGGCCGCCGCGGATGATCGACACGAGCGAGGTGTCTCGCGGCAGGCTCAGGCGCGCGACGGCGCGCCCGGCGAGCGTCGTGTGTGCGGGCAGCGTGTAGGACACGAGCCGGTTCTCTCCGCCGCGCAGCGTGAGCAGCTCGACGACGTCGCCCACCGCGACGGCCTCCTCGACGGCGGCGGCGATGAGCCGCGGCGTCGACACCGCGACATCGACGCCCCAGCGCTCGCCGAAGAGCCATTCGTTGCGCGGATCGTTGACCCGGGCGACCACGCGCTGCACGGCGAACTCGGTCTTCGCGAGCAGGCTGAGGACCACATTGGCCTTGTCGTCGCCCGTGGCTGCGACGACCACATCGAAGCTCGAGAGCCCGAGACGTTCGAGGGAGTCGAGCTCGCACGCATCGGCGACGAGCCACTCCGCCCCGGGGACGCCGTCGTTGCCGCCGACTTCCCCGCGCTTGTCGACAAGGAGCACGTAGTGCCCGTTGGCGATGAGCTCCCGGCCGATGGACCGGCCGACCGCACCGGCGCCGGCGATCATCACCCGCATCGACTGCGACGTGGACGGCAGGAGGTGGGTGCTAGTCATCGAACAGTCCTTCGCGGTCGAGGAGGCGCGGGCCGAAGAAGTCCGCGTCCTCCGCCGTCACCGCCACGTGGACGAGGTCCTCGTCCTGGAGGAGGAACGATCCGTCGGGGATAAAGCAATCGCCGTATCGGGTCACGGCGACGACCCTGCAGTCCGCCGCGGCCTCGACCTCGTGGATGGGGCGGGCGATGAGGCCACGAGTGACCTCCCTCACGGTGAGCACGACCGAGCCCGTGGGATCGGCCCACGGCTCGGCCTCGGCGCTGCCCGTGAGGAAGCGGAAGAAGCGACGGGTCGTCCACGGGGTCGTGGCGATGGTGGGGATGCCGAGGCGCTCGAATACCTCGGCGCGGCGCGAATCATAGATCCGCGCGATGACCCGATCGATGCCGAAGGATTCGCGGGCGACCCGCGCGGAGATGATGTTCGAGTTGTCGCCGCTGGACACCGCCGCGAAGGCATCGGCCTCCTCGGCTCCGGCCCGCCGCAGCACGTCCCGGTCGAAGCCCATGCCGGTGATTTTCCGGCCCGGGAACTGGAACTCGGAATCGAGGCGGAGGAAGGAATCGGGGTTCTTGTCGATGACGGAGACCTCGTGGCCCTCGGCGACGAGGACCGAGGCGAGCCCCGCGCCGACGCGTCCGCAGCCCATGATGATTACGCGCACGCGGCCACGATACCCGCCGCCCGCGCCCGGGGAAGATGACGGCGACGGCCGGCAATCCCCGGGACAGTGGGCGCCCCGGAGCTGCACCGCCTAAGGTCTTACGGTGATGAGCAGGTTCAGTGTGGCCACCCGAGGCGGGAAGCGCCTCGTGTTCGGCCGTCCGTACCGCACCGATCGCGAGGGGCACACGCGGCTCCCCAAGCGTCTCGCGCTGCCGGTCTTCGCCTCCGACGCGGTGTCCTCCGTGGCATACGCGCCCGAGGCGATCTTCCTCGTGCTCTCGCTCGCCGGAGCCGCGGCCATCGGTTTCGCCCCCTGGGTCGCCGTCGCGGTCGTCCTCGTCCTCCTCGTGGTCGTCGCCTCGTACCGACAGGTGATCTACGCGTACCCGGGAGGCGGCGGGGACTACGAGGTGGCAAGGCGAAACCTCGGGCCGCTGCCTGGTCAGATCACCGGCGCCGCGCTGCTCATCGACTACATCCTCACGGTCTCGGTGTCGATCTCGGCGGCGGTGGCCAACCTCGGTTCGGTTGTGCACGTCGTCTCCCGGTACTCCGTACCCATCGCGGTCGTGGCGATCATCCTGCTCGCCGCCGTCAACCTCCGGGGCGTGCGCGATTCGGGCCGCACCTTCGCCATCCCCGTGTACTTCTTCATCGCCTCGGTCGCTGTGATGATCGTCTGGGGGCTGTTCCGCTGGGCGATCCTCGGCGACGAGGTGCGTGCCGAATCCGCGGAGCTCGTATTCGACTCGGCGGCTACGCAGCAGTCGGGGTTCGCGCTGGTATTCCTCGTGCTCCGCGCGTTCGCCTCCGGATCGGCGGCGCTCACGGGTATCGAGGCCGTCGGCCACGGCGTGCCGCTTTTCCGGAAGCCGACCGCGAGGAACGCTTCGCGGACGCTGGCGATCATCGGCGGGCTCACCGCCGCGCTGTTCCTCGGACTCATCGCGCTTTCGGTGATCACAGGGGTCACCCTCGCCGATGACCCCGGCGACCTCGAAGGCGCGCCCGCCGGATACCACCAGAAGACGCTCGTCGTGCAGCTCGCAGACGCCGTCTTCTCCGGCGCGCCGTGGATGACGGGCGTGATCGCCGCCGCGACCGGGATCATCCTCCTGCTCGCCGCGAACACGGCGTTCAACGGCTCTCCGGTGCTCGCCTCGGTCCTCGCGCGCGACAAGTACATGCCGACCCAGTTCGGCAACCGTGGCGACCGCCTGTCGTATTCCAACGGGATCATCGGGCTCGCCATCGCCGCGATCGCCACGACCATCGTCGTGCAGGCATCGGTGCAGACGCTCATCCAGCTGTATGTCATCGGCGTCTTCACCTCCTTCACGATCGGCCAGTGGGGCATGGTCGTGCACTGGAGCCGCGAGATCGCCGCGGCGGAGGTGCCGCGCCGTCGCCGCAGGATGCGCCGCGCCCGCGGGATCAACGCTCTCGGCCTCGTGTGCACGTCGATCGTGCTCGTCATCGTGGTGGTCACCAAGTTCGCCTCTGGCGGCTGGATCGTCATCCTCATCATGGCCGCTGTGGTCGTCGTCATGCGTGCCATCCACAATCACTACACGGGCATGGCCGCGCGCCTGCGCGGGTGGGATGGGCGCCCCGTCCTGCCCTCGCGGATCCACTGCATGGTGCTCGTCAGCAATGTCACGCTGCCCACGCTGCGCACCATCGCGTTCGCGCGGGCGACGCGCCCCGACTACCTCGAGGCGGTCACGGTGAGCGTCGACGTCGCCGCGACCAAGGCGCTCGTCTCGGCCTGGGAGAAGA
>NZ_DAINST010000056.1:18012-21208 GCF_036741115.1 Dietzia sp. | reverse complement strand
CGGCTTCCTCGGGATGCAGAAGAAGGTCGCCCGCCGCATCCCCGAGATCCTCACGGTCTCGGAGTCCTCGGCGCGCGATATCGTCACCGATTTCGAGGTGGCGCCCGAGCAGATAGCCACGGTCCCGCTCGGCGTCGACACCGAGCGCTTCCACCCCGGCCGCGAGCGCGAGCACGGCCGCATCGTCACCGTCGCCAGCGCCGACGAGCCGCTCAAGGGCGTCCCCGTGCTCCTGCGCGCGCTCGCGCGCGTTCGCGAGTCCCGGCCGGACGCGCGGCTCACACTGGTCTCCAAGCTCAAGCCGGAGGGCGATACCGCGAAGCTCATCGGGCAGCTCGGGCTCACCGAGCACATCGACCTCGTCTCGGGCGTGGACGACGACGAGCTGGCACGCCTCGTCGGCGTCGCCGAGATCGCCGTCGTCCCCAGCATGTACGAGGGCTTCTCGCTGCCCGCCGTCGAGGCCATGGCCTCCGGGTGCGCGCTCGTCGCGTCGAACGCCGGCGCCCTGCCCGAGGTCGTGGGGACGGACGGCTCGGCAGGCCTGCTCGTCCCTCCCGGGGATGACGCCGAGCTTGCGCGCACCCTCGTGGACCTCCTGGGGGATCCGGCGGAGCGCGAGCGGCTGTCGCGGGGCGCGCGGCAGCGGGTCATGGAGCGCTACAGCTGGGCGGCGGTCGCCCGCCGCACGGTCTCGGTCTACGAGGCCGCCATCGCGCGCGCCGCGGGCCGCCGGGTGCCCGCGGTCGACGAGGGCCCGCTCGCCGGACCCACCGACGTGGACATCGAGGAGAACCTCTCGGCGGCCTCTACGGGGGTAGAGACGCAGGATGTCGATGGCACCGACGGCTCGGGGGATCCCGGCACGTCCGCCGTCACGAACAACGTTCGGGAACAACAGAAACAGCAGGAGGACGCGTCGTGCTGACGGTCAACTTCACCAAGCTCGGCGTGCGGCCGGGAATGCGCGCGATCGACATCGGGGCCGGCCTCGGCCGCCACACGTTCGAGCTCTACCGCCTCGGGGCGGACGTCACGGCGTTCGACCAGAACGAGGAGGAGATGGCCGAGGTGCGCAACATGCTCGAGGCCATGCGCGCCGAGGGGGAGCTGCCCGAGGGCGCGAAGGGCGAGGCCGTCGTCGGCGACGCGCTCGCGCTGCCGTACGAGGACGACACGTTCGATCTCGTGCTCATCTCCGAGGTCCTCGAGCACGTCCTCGAGGACACGAAGGCGATCGAGGAGTTCGTCCGTGTGCTCAAGCCCGGCGGCGTCGCAGCCGTGACAGTCCCGCGCGAGTGGCCCGAGATGCTGTGCTGGAAGCTCTCGGATGAGTACCACGAGAACATCGGCGGGCACGTCCGCATCTACACCGAGGCCGAACTCGGCTACAAGCTCCGGGCCGCCGGCCTCGAGGTCACGGGCACGAGCCACGCCCACGCGCTGCACGCCCCGTACTGGTGGCTCAAGTGCGCCGTCGGCGTGCGCAACGAGGACCACCCGCTGCCGAAGGCCTACCACAAGCTGCTCGTGTGGGATCTCATGAAGAAGCCGCTCGCCACCCGCCTGGCGGAGAAGGCCCTCAATCCCGTGATGGGCAAGTCGCAGGTCTTCTACCTGCGCAAGCCTGCGGACTGGAAGGCGCGCCGCGAGGCTCGCGCCCTCAAGCCGGCGTAGGCGGCCCCGTTCGATGGTCGACTCCAGAAACGTAGAGCGGGCCGCCCGCGCGGTGCCCGAGGTCCCCGGCGTGCTCTCTCGTGAGCAGGCCGCCGCGACCGGAGCGTGGATCGCCTCGGTGCAGCGCGAGAACGGTCAGATCCCGTGGTTCACCGGCGGGCACACCGACCCGTGGGACCACGTGGAATCGGCGATGGGCCTGTCCGTCGCCGGCTTCTGGGAGGAGGCCGAGCGCAGCTACCACTTCCTCCGCGACACCCAGCGCCCCGACGGCTCGTGGCCCATGCGCTGGCAGGACGACGTAGTCGAGGACGCCGGCATCGACGCCAACTACACGGCGTACGTCGCCGTGGGCGTCTGGCACCATTTTCGTGTGACGGCGGACGAGAACTTCCTCCGCGACATGTGGGATTGCGTCCGTCGGGCCCTCGCGCTGGTCCTCGAATTCCGCGGTCCCGAGGGGCAGATCTGGTATTCGCGGTCCGCCGAGGGGGAGCTTCGCGACGAGGCGCTGCTCACCGGTTCGGCGAGCATGCACCACGCGCTGCGCTGCGGCGTGCTCATCGCCACCGAGCTCGGGGAGACCGAGCCGGTCGCCGAATGGGATGCCGCGGCCGACAGGATCGGTGGGCTGATCCGCACGCGCCCCGAGATCTTCAGTCCCAAGGATCGCTACTCGATGGACTGGTACTACCCGGTGCTCGGCGGCGTCGTCGTGGGGGAGGAGGCCGCGAGCCGGATCGAGACCCGCTGGGACGATTTCGTGGTCGAGGGCCTCGGGATCCGCTGCGTCGACGACCATCCGTGGGTCACGGGGGCGGAGACGTGCGAGCTCGTGCTCTCGCTCGAGGCCGTCGACCGGCACGCCGCTGCGCTCGAGCAGTTCCGCAATATGCAGCACCTCCGCGATCCCGACGGCTCGTACTGGACCGGTCTCGTCTTCTCCGACGGCAAGCGGTGGCCGGTCGAGCTGTCCACGTGGACGGCGGCGGCCGTGCTGCTCGCCGCGGACGCGCTGTCGCGGACCACGCCGGGCAACGACGTCTTCCGCTACGTATCTAATTCGACCGCGGCACGGCTCGCCGGGCGGTAATCCCGCCCCTGCGAGCCGGGCCGCGGCCTCTGTTCTCGTCTCTGCGCGCGTGCCTCCCCGTGGAGGTCAGGCGGTGGCGTCGACGAGCTCCTTATTTTCGCGTTCCGCGCGGACCCTGGCGTTGTGCTCCACGCCGTGTCCGCCGTTGTTGCGGTGGGCGAAGATTATGAAGCCGAGGCCGAACGCGATCCACACCGCGAGCGTGATCCAGTACTGCGATGTCGAGGCGTCAGGGAAGTAGGAGATGTCGCGCAGTAGCGAACCGGTCGCTCCGGGGACGAAGTACTGGCCGATCTCGCCCCACTTCCACGGTAGGAACTCGCCGGGGATCTGCGTGCCCGAGAGTGGGTTGCCGATGAACATCGTGAGTATCGCGCCGATGCCGATGCCCGGGGCGCCGACGAGGCTGTGGAGCCCGACGATGAC